>NZ_JBHJUK010000088.1:0-37601 GCF_042266225.1 Kitasatospora sp. NPDC056181 | reverse complement strand
CGACCACCCAGCGATAACGCTCCCCGTCGACGACAACAACCCGCGTTCCCTTTTTTGCTATGGCCATGCAAGGCAGCTTTTCAGGTGTTGTACCGCCTCACCAGCTCGCGCAGATCGGTGTGCCCCCTGTCTCGCCGCGCTTCACCTCTGACCGAGGTCAACTGATCCACCAGTATTGACATTCGTCGGACGCCGCTTCGTCAAGAACAACCGGCTCATCGCCGCGGGCTTCCTCTGGCGTTCGCGTCGTTGACCGCCTCACCCGGCGCCGACGCTCACTACCGGCGCAGGCGCGAGCACGGCGACTGGCACGCCCAAGCCCAGCGACATCTGCTCAACCACATGCTCGGCCAGCTCCATCACTGCCTGCGCCATTGCGTCCACTTCGACAAGCAGAGTGGGCTCGGTGCGGGCTCTATCGAACGCCGCCTGACCCTGGCACGAGGAGATACCCAAAGGCGCGTCATCCGAGGAGGGGACGCAACTCAACCAGCGTGAGCCAGGTTTGTGGATCCGGTTCGACGTAAGCCGCACGAACGAGGTAGGGGCCGGCCTCCAGGTCGACTAGCACGTGATCCTCCTGGCGACACTCTTCACCCGTCCAAGCCGAATCGAATAGAACAACTGGTCCCGGCACCTGCCAGAGCAGCTCCGGCTCCCACGATGCGGCACGCATCGCCGCGTCCACGCTTCCGAGCATGGCCTCCTCGGACTCCGCCGCCGACCAGCGCACGAACACGCTCTGCGCCGGCAGGTACGCCGTCGAGGCCGGCTCATCCCCCAAGACCAGACCCTCGGCTGAACCGACCTGGACCAGGCCGATGTGGCCCTCCACGGCACAAGCTCCGTCGTAGTCGTCGTGCGTGCCGTCGTCGTTCCCAGCGGATCCCGACCACGCCTCCAGCACCGCTTCAGGGACCACGATGAGCGGCCCTCCCAGGGACTCCACCCACGTCACCACTCCCGGCTCTCCGTACATGGCCATGCGCGCAACCTACACACCAGGCCTGACGAGCTTGACTCCCTAACCCAGTGAGATGTCTTTCAACGCGTGAAGACCTGTAGAGCTTCTGCGCCAGGAACGCGTCAGATCGACGAGCTCATCGGCAAGTGCGAGACGGGCCAGGCCGGCAGGCCACCGCAGCCCGGCGCCGCGCGGACAGCGAAGCGTGCCGACAGCGCGTACGGGCATCGGTCCCCGAGGCTGGGCTCCGGGTAGAGACGCGGAGGGCCCCGCACGGAACCGGGAGGCCGGGGTTCACGTGCGGGGCCGCGCTCACGGGGTGGGGGCCGTCAGACTCCGGTCAGGGTGTATGTACCCGTTCCGTCCTGCCGGCCGCTGGAGTACTGGCGGATGAGTTCCCCGTCCGCGTACCGGTCGTGGCCCATCATGGAGCCGGTGTACTTGTTCTGCAGACCGATCTTCGTGCTGCCGGGTACGTCGCGATAGATGTAGAACCGCTGGAGGTCGTCCTCCCCGCAGACGGCCGTCGTCAGGTAGGCCTGCTCCTGGTTGGCGATGCTCGCCGGGATGGTCGCGCATCCGCCGTTGCCCCAGTTCCACAGGGACGCCTCAAGGACCCCGTTGTTTTCCGTCACGTTGCACAGCCGCCAGTTGTCCAGGTGGGCGCTGAAGAAGGTGGATTGGCGCAGGCGGATGCCGTCGTTGGCCAGGAGCGGTGCGCTCCAGTTCAAGACCTTGCCGGGGACGTCGATCCTGTAGACGCCGGGTTGGCAGTTCAGGGCGGCGCGCGTGGCGGGCTTGGCGGCCTGGGCGGCCTTCATGTTCTGGGCGGCTGTTGCGGCGTTGTCGGCGTCGTGCTTGGCCTGGTCAGCCTTGGCCGAGGGAACGGGACCTGCCGGGTGCTCCGCGGTGGCGGCGGGGGAGCCGCAGTCCAACAGGCCCTGCGCCTTGGCCATGATGCTGTTGGCGGGGACCTTGTCCTCGCAGCGCACCGCGCCTTCTTCGAGGGCGGTGTAGGTGGTGTAGCTGCCGGTGTCGGGACCCGCGGTCCACTTCAGGCCGTAGGTGCCACCGCCCAGGTCGGTGCGGTTGCAGTTGAGGCTGCCGTAGGTGCCGGTGACCTTCTTGGTGCCCTTGTAGAGGCCGTAGTAGCCGGGCTCGAAGAAGTTCCAGGAGACGGAGTTCGACTCGCTGCTGGTGGAGGAGTAGTTGACCTGCACGTTCAGGCCCAGGCTCGCGCCGACGCTGCCGAGGGCCTCGACGGCGAAGCTTCCCTGAACGGTGCCGTTGAGGCCGACAGACACCGAGATGGTGGTCTGGGTGCTGGTGGTGACGGTATGGCTGCCGGTGGAGCCCTGGGTGACGTACCAGCCCTTGAAGTGCGTGATGGTGGGGGTGACTTCGGTCGTCTTGATGATCGGGTGGCGGGTACCGAGATCAGCCGCCGTACAGGTGTCGCCGAGCCGGGGCGCCGTCGTGGTGGCGGGTGCTGCAGCCGCCGGTGAGGCGGCGAAGCCCACGGCGGCGACCGCCCAGGCGGCCACCGTAGCGGTCACCGCCATGAGCGACCTGCCAGTGCGGCTGACGGGTCGTATGGGGCGCGTCATTATCCATTCCCCCCTGGTCGTGTATATGTCAAATCAAGGATGAATGTAGCGACCTCGAGGGCACGGCGTGAGGCCGGAACCGGCCACAAAAGTTCGTGGAGGGGCCTATTCCTCCCCTTGTGCACACCGCTGCCGGACCGGTTCGATCCTCGGTGAACCCGTGCGCCACCGAACAGGGGGACCACCCTTTGATACGTGTCAGGCGACTGCTCGCGGCCGTAGCCTCGCTCGCCCTCACCGCAGCCCTGTGCACCCTGGGCGCCCAACCGGCCGCCGCCCAACCGCCCACGAGCCGTACAGTCCCCCAGGGCCACGGCGACTGTACGGAAACCGGGCCCGGCCTCCGGCGCGAGGGCATGGCCTGGACCTGCATCAAGACGGGCCCGGCCACCGCCTCCGCCCTCGCCGCCGTGCCCGCCGCAGCCCCCCGGGTGGCCAGTGCTAACCCGGGGGCGGACCTCTGCCTCAAGGACGACCCGAATAAGCCCTTCGACCCCATCCCCTCGAACCGCAAGGCGTACTGCACGCGGTACCTGGCCGAGTACGTGACCCTTGGCGAGGACAACAAGGTGAACGGCCAGGCCCATGTCCTGGTCTTCGCCGCAGCGGCCATGAACTCCCTGCCCAATGCACAGTGGAAGGAGGACATCGTGATCCAAGTCACCGACATGACGCCCAATATCGCCGCTGTGACGATGGCTCTGAGCGCCACGTGCAGCGGCCAGTGCACGGCGGGGGCACCGGCCTGGGGCGGCGCGCCCGTGCTCCTGAAGAACGGCCAGGGCAGGGAGGACGGAACCCTCTCCTACAGCTCGTCGGTCGGCAAGGGCTTTGACACGATCGTCCAGCCCTCCTACCACGTGAACGGGACCATTATCACCGTCAGGGGCGGCGGGAGGCCGGTGAACAGGTTCCTGGACTGGCCCGGCCCCAAGGTGCGCTGTGACGACAAGGTCTCACCGAAGGACGGATCGCCGCCCGGATGCATTGTCGACGGGCACACGGCCAACGTGACACTCCACCGGTCGCTCTACAAGGGGGCGGCCGTCGCCTACGAGTGGGCGCAGAAGAACCTCACCGGCAGGTTCGGCACCCCCGGGCACCTGCTGAACCGGTGGTATGTCGACCCGTTTGACCCGGAGGCCGAGGGCAGGCGTGCCTTGACCTGTGACCGTGGGACGTACAAGTTCCCCCGGGGCGCCACGGGCATCCCCAACGACTCGTGTGACGAGTACCCGTTCGCCAAGTCGATGCAGGGCGGCAACGAGGGTGAACTGTGCATCGACATCACCCCGCGCGAGGTCGGCGGGGTGTGGGACGTGGCGAACGTGACTGTCGACCGGGGCACCCCTCCCAACGCGCCCTGTATCCGGGCCCATGTCGACGAAAGGGACAACTCCGCTGCAGGTTCCGAGTTCGGGAGGGCTGTGACGTCCGACCGCATCATGCAGGGCGAGGCGTTCGAGGTCATCATCGACGCGTAGGCCCTCGCCCACCAACCGCTCATCGACCGGCTCGACGGCCGGCCCTTCCTTCTCGCCCATGTCCTGTCCGTTCCGGCCGGCCAGCTGGCGACCGGCGGCTACGTCGCGGTTCCGGTGGGCGTGGCGGCGAAGATGCGCGGCTGCCCGCTGGTCATCCACGAGCAGACAGTGCGCCTGGGGCTGGCGAACAGGACGCTGGCGCGGCGGGCGACGCGCATCGCGGTGTCGTCGGAGTCGACGCTCGCGCTGCTGGCCGACGGGGTGCGTCCGGCGGCGGTGGTGACCGGCAACCCGGTCCGGCCCGAGGTCCTGACCGGACATGCGTCGAAGGCGATCGAGGCACTGGGCCTGTGGTCGTTCGACCGGACCCGGCCCACCGTGTACGTGACCGGCGGCGCCCAGGGGGCGCAGCAGATCAACGACCTGCTGCGGGAGGTGCTGCCGTGGCTGTTGTCCCAGGCGAATGTGGTTCATCAGTGCGGTCCGAGTCATGAGGCGGGGTTGCGGCAGGCGGCCGCGGCGCTGCCGGCCGAGTTGGCGGGCCGGTATCTGGTGACGGGGTTCCTGGGTGCGGAGCTGCCGGATGTGCTGGCGCTGGCGGACGTGGTGGTGTCGCGGTCCGGCGCGGGGACGGTCGCGGAGCTGACCGCGCTGGGGAAGGCGTCGGTGCTGATCCCGTTGGGGACGTCGGCGGGCAACGAGCAGGAGCACAACGCGCGTCATCTGCAGGACAGCGGGGCGGCACTCGCGCTCGTGGGTGAGGCGACGGGCGGCGCGCTGCGTGAGGCGGTGGCTCCGCTGCTGGCCGATCCGGCCCGGCGTGCCGACATGGCGCTGCGGGCCCGCTCGTATGGTCGCCCGGATGCGGCGGAACGGTTGGTGGACCTGCTGCTGTCGGTGGCCGCGGGCGGCTGAGGGCCGGTGGGTGGTGCGGCCGGCCCGCTTCCTTGTCGGGGCGGACCGGCCGCGGGGTGTGTCAGGGCAGGTAGGGGGCGGCGCCGGCTTCGATGATGGCGGCGCTGGCGGCGAACTCCTCGGGGCCCTTGCCCATGGGGTCGGGGACGTCACTGCCGTCGGCGAGGTAGAGACGCAGCTTGTGCTCGTTGCGGGGACCGGCAATGGGGCGCAGCTGGTCGAGGACGGAGTGGTCCATCGCCAGGACGAGGTCCGCCCAGGTGATGAGGGCGCGGTCGACCTGGGTGGGGTGGTGGTCGGTGAGGTCGTAGCCGAGGTGGGCGGCGGCGGTGATCATGTCGGGGTGGGCGGCCTTGCCGACCCACATGTCGATGAGGCCGGCGGTGCGGATGTCGAGGGCGGGGCCGGCCTTGGTGGCGAGGACGGCGCCTGCGAGGGGGCTGCGGCAGTAGTTGCCGAGGCACACCGTCAGAATGCGGCGGGCGCGGACGGGGGTGTCGGGGGTGGGGTTGGTCATCGGTGGGCTCCGGTGCTGGTGAGGGCCTGCTGGAGGGCGGTGGTGACGTGGTGGATGTCGTCGTCGGTGAGGTGCTGGTGGAAGGGGAGCGTCATGATCTGCTCCCCGAGGCGTTCGGTGGCGGGCAGGGGCCGGTGCCAGGGCGCGAACGCCGGTTGGGTGTGGTTGGGCGGGTAGTGCACGCCGACGCCGATGCCGCGCTCGTGCATGTGGCGCCAGACCTGGTCGCGGCGGGCAACGGTGATCGCGCACAGGTGGGGGACGGAGTGGTCGACGTCGACGTCGATCAGGGTGACCGGCAGGTCGGCGAGTGCAGTGCGGTAGGTGCGCCACAGGTGTCGGCGGGCGGTCTCAGCGGTGGCGAAGTGGGCGAGCTGGACGGTGCCGATCGCCGCGTTGAGCGCGGACATCGGGTAGCGGAACCCGGCGCTGGTGACCTGATAGGTGGTGGAGGCGGCCCACTGGTCGGCGCTCGCGGTGATGCCGAGCAGGCGCAGTTCGCGCAGAACCAGGAACTACGCGCCTGCGGCGGCTCCGCGCGCACCGAGCGGCCGCCCGAGGCCGCCGTGCTGACGCCGCAGCAGCAGCGGGAGATCGCGAACCTGGCCGCGGCGGGTCTGACCAACAAGGAAATCGCCGAGCGGCTCTTCCTGTCCCCGCGCACGGACGGGAAGACCGCTGCAGTCGAAGAAGCCCTCCTCCCCCGGTCTGGCCGCGCAGAGCATGCGGGCCCCGCCGACGACGAGCCGCCGCGCGACCTCGCCCAGCACGACGGCGCTGGCCGGGTCCAGCCACTGCACGTCGTCCACGGCCAGTAACGTCCGCCGACGGTCGGCGAGTTGTCGGACCACCGACAGCACCGCATCGGCTACCGCCCCGTGTTCGGGTACCGGACCGTCCTGTCGTCCGAGGGCGACCGCGAGGGCCTCGCCCGGGTGGAGCGCAGGATGCAACGCCGCCGCCGCGTCGAGGAACTGTCTGAGACCGCTGTAGCTCAGGCGCGCCTTGTACTCCGCACCGGCGGTCGCGACCACCTGCATGCCGCGCTCCTCGGCCCGGGCTGCGGCGGCGGCCAGCAGTGCCGTCTTCCCGACGCCCGGTTCCCCCAGGAGCAGCAGCAGACCGCCGGGCCCCGCGCCGCCCTCCAGGAAGACGCCGGTCCGGTCCAGATCGGTGTCGCGGCCGACCAGCGGTCCGTGTCCTTCGAACACCCGGCGCGCGGCCCGGTCCCCGGAGCCGAGGTACTGACCGCAGTCAGAGCGGGCGTCCACGCCGTCAGGGCTCGAACCGGTCTCCGTCACATCCGGAGAGCCTGCCACCGCGGCCGTCCCCGGTCGAGGAGGCGTTGCGGTCGCCACGAGCGGGAGGCTCTCGGCCACGAACGCCGCGACCTCGTCGGCGAACAGGTCGCCCCGCGGACGACGGCCACCATGGCCTCGTCGTCAGCGAGGTCCGGCATCGCCGCGATCATCGGCATGACGCGCCGGCTCGCGATGGAGGGCAGCAGGCACGGAATCCGCGTCACCCCGATCTCGCCCGGCCTGATCGAGAGCAACGCCACCCAAGGGCAACTGGTGGACGGCGAGTTCGCACGTCGGTTGGTCGAGCGGACGTTGCTCGGCCGGTTCGGCCGGTTCGGCCGGCCCGAGGACGTGGCCAACGTCGCGCTGTTCCTCGCATCCGGCGAGAGCTCCTACGTGACCGGCATCGACCTGGTCGTCGACGGCGGCATGAAGGTCTGGTGACGGATTCGGTGACGGATGCGGCCGGCACCGGCGGGCGCTCGATCTCCGACGCGAGTGCCTCCCGCGAGTGCCTCCGCGGTCACGACGATCACTCCTTGTGCGGCGGCCCGCTAGGCAGAGCCACCGCCGATGAGTCGGGCGCGGATGGTCGCGGTCATCTGGAGGCGGCGCCCGGCCAGGCCCTTGAGCCTGGTGACGCCGTGGGCGTAGCGATCGACGGTCGCCGTGGCCTCCACGGCGATCTCGTCGCCGTCGATCTCGGCCTTCGCCACGGTGAAGGTGACGGGCGCGGGGACGCCGTGGGCGGTCAGCTGCCCCTGGAGAGCCCAGGCGCCGGCCTCGTCCAGTTCGGCCCTGGTGGAGGTGAAGACGATGTCGGGGTAGGTGGCGGTGTCGAGCAGCGCCTTGGAGAGCACCTGGCGGTCGCGGTTCTTGTTGCCGGTAACGAAGCTGGCGGCGTCGGCGACGGCGTGCACGCGGCTTCCGGTGGGCGGCTCGGCGAGGAGGACGGTGCCGCTGCGCAGCCGGAAGCTGCCGCGGACGGTGCCCAGCCCGAACATGTGCTTGGTGGTGAAGGTGATCCCGGAACGGGGGACGTCGATGGCGTACTGTCCCGGCTTCGGCGTTGCAATGGTCATGATGCCCTCCTCATTTACTTGCACTGCAGGCTCTGGCGTTGTCGGTGGTATGGGGGCGGTGGCACGGGGAACAGTCCGGCAGCAGCGCCGCGCCGTCGGCCTCGGGCTCAGTGAAGGCACGAAGATCTCCGCACTGGTGAGCCATTCCCCGACAAGGTGCCCGTCCTCCCGATCGCCCCCAGGATCACCGCCGGACAGGTGAGCGCCCATCCCCGGAACCTGATGATTTCCTCGTCCGCTGCGACGAAGGGCGGCCAGGTCCTCTCCGGGCGTCGGGCGTCGGTGAGCGCCTCGACGCACCGGAAGGAGCCGGCGGGCCTGCCCGATGGCGCCGACGGTCCTGGGCTCTCCGAGGACGGCGCGGCGTTGCGGCTGCCGGTCTCCAGCCACCTGCCCGAGGTCGGGCAGAGCCTGTCGGAGTTCGCGGTGCGACGCCCCCGACCGTGCGAATCACCTCTATCCGGTGATGCCTCCTCACCTGGCTGGTGGGAAGGCTCACAGTGGCACACCTCCCAGACAGGAGTTCGACATGAGCGAAGCGCTCGACTGGAACGCGAAGACCATCGCGGAGTTCCGAGCGAACGAGGGCAGGGTCGGCGGGGTCTTCGAGGGCGCTCCGCTGGTCCTGGTGCATCACCGCGGCCGCAGGAGCGGGCGGGAGTACGTCAACCCGATGATGTACCTCCCGCACGAGACAGAGCCGGACATCATCTACGTCTTCGCCTCCAAGGGTGGGGCACCCACCAACCCCGACTGGTACCGCAACTTGATCGCCGCCGGTGTCGGCAGCATCGAACGCGGGACCGAGACGTACCAGGTGACCGTCCGCGAATTGACCGGCGCCGAACGCGACCGCGTCTACGCCGAGCAAGCACGGCGCTACCACGGCTTTGCCGATTACGCACGCCAGACGGCTGGCGTGCGCACCATCCCTGTGCTCGAACTTCGACGGGCGTAGCCCACGCCCTCTCACCCCGCCCGTTCACCTGGGCAAGGACCCCATCGGGTCGAAGGAGAGAGATCATGCCAAAGGCGGTCAGGTACGACGAGTTCGGCGGCATCGACGTGTTGCGAGTCGACGAGGTGGAGCGCCCGCTACCCGGAGACGGGCAGGTCCTCGTACGGGTGAAGGCTGCCGGCATCAACCCCGGTGAGGCGGTCATCCGCACGGGGGCGGTAGCGGACATGTTCCCGTCGACGTTCCCGTCCGGGCAGGGCAGCGACCTCGCCGGAGTCATCGAGGAGGTCGGCGCCGGGGTCAGCGGATTCCGGCCCGGTGACGAGGTGATCGGATTCAGCAACAAGCGGGCCTCCCAGGCCGAGCTGGTCCTGGTATAGGGACCATGCCCGAGCCCACCACTCCTCCATATCGCCCCCAACATCCTGCTCATCCCCCGGCACCCGCACCCGCGCCCACTTCGCCGAGAACCTCGCCACCGCAGCCGTGCAGCTCGACGAGGCAACCCGAACCCAACTCGCAAGGCACTTCCCGCCGCCTGCACCGGCCCGCCCGAGCTGAACGCGCCCGCCGAATCCCCGGCACGATCCGAAGGACCAGCCATGGACAGCACCGTCGCCGACCTGATGCGCCGCAACCTCCTCGATGTCTTCAACGAACCGGACCCCGACCGCCGCGCCACCGCCATCGCCGAGACCTACGCCGAGGGCGTCGTGTGGCACGAGCCCGACCGCGTCATCCGAGGGCGCGAGGCGCTGGCGCACCGCGCCGCCGAGTTGCGGGCGCAGACCCCGGACTGGACCTTCCAGCCGGACGGCCCCGTCTCGGTCAACGACGACCTCGGCCATCTCGGCTTCCGGTACGGTCCCGCCGGCCAAGCACCCGTCGTGACCGGAATGGACATCGCCCACTGCAAGGACGGCGTCATCGTCGAGCTCTACACCTTCGTCACCGAGGTCCACCAGCCTTCCTAGCCCGGCGGGTCGGAGCGCCGGGCGGCGACCGCCTACCAGGCGGGTGCGCACGCCACGGGCGCGGCGACGAGGTCCTCCTTGGTCACGGACGGATTCCCGACCCAGGCCCTGATCCGCTCGGCCGGACCTTCGCCCTCGCCCTGGTCCGCTCGGCCGGACCTTCGCCCTCGCCCTGGTTCGAGGCTGCCGGGACCGGATCGGCGGGACCGGCGCGCCTTCGCGCCGGGCCGCTGCGCCCGGACGGCGGTGTCCAACGTCAACGTGGTGCTGCACCAACTCGACGAGGCGCCGTCGTACCGGCTCCTGGTCCGCGGGTCGTTCGCCCACTCGGGGACTGGCTGCTCGACGCGATGGAGGCGTACCGACACCCACCACTCCCGCCCTCCCCTGGCGGTGCGGGACTCCCGGTCCGGTCCGGGCCGCATGCCCGCCCGCCCGCCGGTGGTGCAAAGACCCCCGCACGGGCGCCCGGCATCCGGCCGTGCCGGTCCGCCTCCGGAAGACCCCGGCGCCGTAGGGTCCTCTCCGAGGAGACGAGGCCCCCGGGCGGTCGCCCGGACCGGGCTCCGGAACGCCCAGGGCAAGGGAAGAACGAGACGAAGGACTGGCACGACACATGAAACAGCGCAGTCTGCGGGACCTCCAGGTGTCGGCCATCGGCCTCGGCTGCATGGGGATGTCCGCCTTCTACGGCACGGCCGACCAGGACGAGGGCATCGCGACCATCCGGCGCGCGCTGGACCTCGGCATCACCTTCCTCGACACGGCGCAGGTCTACGGACCGCTCACCAACGAGTCCCTGGTCGGCGAGGCCGTCCGGGGACACCGTGACGAGTACGTGATCGCCACGAAGTTCAACTACCGCATGGACGGCGCGGTTCCGGGCGACATGTCGACGGTGGGGCGCCAGGACGGCTCGGCCGAGCACGTCCGCAGTTCCGTCCACGGTTCACTCGCGCGGCTCCGTACCGACCGCATCGATCTGTACTACCAGCACCGGGTCGACCCGACCGTGCCCATCGAGGAGACCGTCGGCGCGCTCGGCGAACTGGTCGCCGAGGGCAAGGTGCGGTGCATCGGGCTGAGCGAGGCGAGTGCGGAGACCATCCGCCGCGCCCACGCCGTCCACCCGGTCACCGCCGTCCAGAGCGAGTACTCGCTCTGGACACGGGACGTGGAAGCCGAGGTGCTCCCCACGTGCCGGGAGCTCGGAATCGGCTTCGTGCCGTACTCCCCGCTCGGCCGCGGCTTCCTCGCGGGCCGCTTCAGCTCCCCGGACGAGCTCGACAAGGACGACTTCCGCCGCACCAACCCGCGCTTCACCGAGGCCAACCTGGCGGCCAACCTCCGGCTCGCGGAGAAGGTGAAGCAGATCGCCGCGGAGAAGCACGTCACCCCGGCCCAGCTCGCCATCGCCTGGGTACTGGCCCGCGGCGAGGACCTCGTGCCGATCCCGGGCACCAAGCGCCGCACCTATCTGGAGCAGAACGCGGGCGCGGTCGACGTCGAGCTGACCGACGAGGACCTGGCCCGCATCGAGGCCGAGTTGCCCGCGGTGGAGGGCGAGCGCTACGACGAGGACGGGATGCGGGCGGTGAACCGCTGAACGACGGCCGCTGACCGGCCGGGTGGCAGCCACCGCAGCAGACGGGCCCGCGCCGGACCGTGCAGAACGAGGAGATGCGCCCACCCCGAGACGTCCCGGCCGGCGGACGGTGTGAACCGGCCGGGACCTGCTCCGGTGCCCCGCCGCAACTGCTGGGCCGACGGTCCGGGGAACCTGACCACGGCAGGCCACGCGGCAGGACGCGCGTCGCGACCCCCTGAACGCCCCCTGAACGCCCCCTGAACGAACGGGAAGGTGCCCGGCTGCCCGGCAGCCGGGCACCTTCCCGTTCCGACGCCGCGAACCTCGCGCACGGCCGCCGCTCCGACCTATCGGTGCACTCCCGGGCCGGATCCGGTGCGCTGTCGACCAAGTCCGACATCGGCCTCCGATCTAACGTTCCGTCAGGACTTCGACGGTCTTTGGCCGTTGTTCCTGATCGCTCGGACGCCGCACCCCGCCACCCGCACCGGGAAGCGGTCCGCTCCGGGGCGCGACGACGACCTGAGCAACGCCGACCTGAGCGACGCCGACCACAACCACGCGCCCGCGCATTCCCTCCCGGGACGCCGGGCGAGCACCACGACCGGGAGGTCATCCCATGAAACGAAGCCTCACCCGACGGCTGGTCCCACTGGTGGCGGCGATCGCCGCGCTGGCTGCGACCCCCACCACCTCGGTGGCCCAGGACACCCAGGCCGCGCCGTCCGCCTCGCACCGGCAGCTCGCCGTCGGCCCGCAGTACGACTCCACCCACGTGTACGTGGAACCCGGCACCGAGCAGGCCTTCGTGGCCAGTTGGGTGGCCACATTCGGCGGGAGGACGATCGGGCCGAACGCCACCCAGGTGACGCCCACGCCCAGCCGGACGCTGTCGGAGCTGGTGCTCTCCCCGGTCGGCACACTGTCAGTGTTCGACTACACCACGCCCGTCCCGTACCCGTTCGGCAGCGAGCGCACCGGCTGGCTGGTCACCGACCTCGACCAGGCGGTCCGCGCCGCCCGGACCGACGGCGCGGCCGTGACCGTGGCACCGTTCGCCGACCCGATCGGCCGGGACGCCGTCGTCCAGTTCCCCGGCGGCATCAGCGCCCAGCTCTACGTGCACACCACGCCGCCGTCCTACCCCGACCTGGCCAGCGTGCCGGAGAACCGGCTCTACCTGTCACCGGACGCGGTCGGCGCCTTCCTGCGCAGCTACCTCGCCTTCACCGGCGGCCGGATCGTCTCCGACGACCGCCGGGCCGACGGTGCCGCGATCGGACTGCCCGGAACCGTCTACCGGCTGCTGCGTCTCACCTCCGGCTTCGGCGCCACCACGGTCGCCGTGACGGACGGCCACCTCCCCTACCCGTTCGGCCGGGAGCTCACCGGCTACGGCGCGGCGGACCTCGGCGCCACCCTCGAACGGGCGAAGGCCGCGGGCGCGTCGGTACTGTGGGGGCCGGTCCGGGCAGACGGTCGGGACAGCGCAATGGTGCGGTTCCCGGGCGGCTACGTCGCGGAGCTGCACACCGACCGGTGACCGGCGGACCAGGAGGCCCGGGCCGTCGGGTTCGGCACCGCCGCCCGGGGCCCGGGCCCCACCTGCCACCTCGGCCGTCACACCGCGACGTCGTACCCGGGCGGGAGAACGGCCCGGACCGGTTCCACCACCGGCAGCGGCGCGCTCCCCGGGATGAGGCCCGTCCGGACGCAGCACGACGGCACGTTTCCAGCCGCCGGCGCTGGATCCAGCGGGCCACCGTCACGCCCTCGAAGCGGAAGAGCTTGTGCAGGTACCGCACGGACACGTGTTGGGCGGCCGCGATCCGTTCCGGCGTGAGGTCCGGGTCGCCCAGGTGGCGGAGGCTGTGCTCCTTCACCCGGGCCAGGATGGCCAGCGCCGCCTCGGGCGCCTCAGGGACGGACCGGCCGCGGCGTTCGTGTGCGAGCACCGCGAGCAGGTCGAGCGCCGTGGTGGCGAGCCAGGAGGCCACCTGGGGCTCCAGCGACTCGGCCGACACGGAGAGGTGCCCCAGGTAGGCGGCCACCAGGCGGGCCGTGCCGGTGCCGGCGTCGAAGACGGTCGCGGTGAGCGTCCGCAGGTCCTCCTCCGACACGCCAACGGCCGAGCGCGGCCAGTGGAAGGCCGTGAAGACGAAGGGCTCCGGCAGCTCCTTCGCGAACGGCCGCCCGGCGTCGGAGACCGCGAAGGTACCCGGGCGCAGCACCACCCGATTGCCGTCCTGGGCCAGGCGGGCGGTGCCACGGTACTGGAGCGCCAGCGTGAGGTGGTCCTCGCCGCCGCGGGAGATCAGTCCCGCGCTGCGCTCGACCCACTGGGGACCCGCCTGGACCCGCGAGATCTGGAGAGCTCCAAGACGATGACTGATGATCGTCGCGGGGGCGGGCGCGTCTTCGAACACGGCCACGTCGAGCGGGATGAAGGTACGGGAGACGGCCTCGTGCCAGTACTCGGCGCGCTCCTTGGCGGGCAGTCCTTCGGTGTCGAGAACGACGGACATCAGCACTCCTCTTGGGGGGGTCGGGGCTCACCAGGAACGGCGGTGCAACGCCACGTGCACGGTGTCGACGGCCTGGATGACCACGCCACCTGCGTCCCTGCCGTCCACGACCCGCGCGGCAGGCGGTGCCACTGGAGATCGGGGTCTGCCGCTCCGGGGCCGCACCGAAGGCGTTCGGCGTGTGATTCGGCGCGTGAGCGGTGGGGAACGCGCCGGGTACGGGAGCCGGGCGCCACGGTGGGAGAGCATGCCGTCATGGACATCGAATCGCTTGTACGCACCCGCCGCGCCCTGCACGCGGTCGCGGAGCTGGTCCTGGCCGGACCACAGTTCCGAACCAGTGGCACGATCAGGCTGCGCGCCTCCCTCGGCGGCTTCGCCACCCGGGCCGAGCCGAACGTGCAGGTCGTCGGCGCGGATCTGGTGGCGCCCGGGCAGCGCCTCTTCCTGGAGCGGACCACGTGCGCCGCACTGGCGGCTGCGATCGGGGTCATGGTCGGTGCACCCGCGGGGCTCTACCAGGGCGGATCCGGTGTCGGCCCCGAGGACGTGATCGAAGCCGATCCGCAGCCGGCGCACTGGATCGCGCATGGTTTCGCAGTCGGCGATGCCGCACTTCGCCGGATGTTTCCCGGGGCGGATCCGGTTATCTGGCCCGAACACTTCGACATCGGCGTGACCGTGGCCGCGGTCAACTACGGGGTCTCCCCGGGCGACGGCTTCCAGGCTGAGCCGTACGCCTACGTCGGCCCGCACACCCCGCAGCAGGGGACGTACTGGAACGCGCCGTTCGGCGCGCTGGCCACGGTCCGCGAGCTCGGCGGCGTGGACGGCGTGTTGGCCTTCTTCGAGCAGGGCCGCCAGTTGGTCGCTTGATCATCACTGACCGCCGCCGTGCCGGTCGCTCCTGGAAATCTCGGCAGTCGGCCGCGTGGCGGTAGACGTCGGCGAAGCGCTCGACGTGATCAGCCACCTCCACCACGGACAGCCGTAGCAGCTCGCGCCGGGCGCTCCTTCTGCACGACGCCGGTCTTCCAGGCGGTGGCCGGTCTCCAGGTCCGCGTAGAGCGCCTCGATGCGCGGGGCGAGCGGGGTGCTGTAGCGGTTGTAGAACGTCGCCCGGGTGGTTCCGGCGCGTTCGGCCAGTTCGGCGACGGTGACCTGGGAGACGGGCCACTGCGGGGCGAGCTCGACGACGGCCTGCTGCCGGGCAGCGGTGATCCGGGTGGCACGCGGATCGGTTCCCTTGGTCATCGTGCTGCCGTCCCGGGTCGTTCCGTCCGGTTGAGGCGGCCCGCGACCGGTGTTCTTATTCAGATGTCAAACAGCTTCACGAGGGAGCCGTCATGTCCTCCCACACTTCGATCCCGCCCCAGGAAGTCGCCGACCGGTTGGCCATCCGTGAGCTGATCGACGCCTACGCGCACTGCGCCGACCGGCGCGACGCCAAGGGCCAGATGGCGCTGTTCACCGAGGACAGCCACCTCCTGGTCTACATGGACGCCACCGCGGCGGAGCCGACGCAGGAACTGCACGGACGCGAGGCCCTCGCCCCGGTCTTCGACAACCTGAACAGCTACCGGGCCACCACCCACTTCAACGGCCAGAGCACCGTGTCGATCGACGGTGACCGGGCGAGCGGCGAGAGCTACTGCCTGGCCCACCACATCTCGTTCGGTGAGGACGCCGAGCGCACCATCATGGTCGCGTCCATCCGCTATCTCGACGAATTCGTCAAGCAGGACGGCGAGTGGTACTTCGCCGTGCGCCGCCTGATGGTCGACTGGACCGAGACCCGCCCCTGCGCGCCCTGAGCCTGCGAGGCGTTCGAGGACCGGCCGCAGGCGGGGAGTTGACAGCGGATGAATGACGAAGGCTCCCCCGCCGAAGCCGGGGAATCGTTCGAAATCCTACCGAGCGCCCCGTCACCGGCCCCCGGACTTCCCGTTCTGCGGCACAGCCGACCCACACCCAGGATCGCCGGAGACACGCTGGGGGCGGCCGTGCGCATCGAGAACAGGCCAACCTGGTTATCGGTCCGACTCAACCTGGCTACAGAAGGCCAGACGTAAGAATGGAGCGGCTCCCGAGAGGCCACTCTCGGGAGCCGCGACCACGAGCTCCGGACGCCGGCACCCGCAACAGGACGGCAGCCTTTCACCGGCCCTGTTGATCGCATCGCGAACCGCCGCTTCCGTCAGCCGGGTTGGGTCCACCTGCCTCTCGCTTCCAGCTTCCGACGACAACCCATGCTGGCGTCCTCGTCCAGTCCCCGGAGTATCCCCGGCCGACGACACCGCCTCGGTGGCGGACGCGGGCACCCGGGCGCGGGTGCAGGTGCCAGTGGTGGACCGGATCGCCTTCGACCACCCGGTCGACGGCACGCCGGCGGAGCGGCGGGAGGTGCTCACGGCTGCGATCAGGGGGGCTACCGGCGAGTGCGGTGGGGGCTATTCGACTCCTGCCCGGCGCTGCTGCCACTGATCGACGACCTGTTGGAGGGTCTCGCTCATCAGGGTCAGGAACTCGGCGGAGTCCCCGAAGCGGGTGCCGGCCGGGGTGGCGGGGCCGAGGGCCTCGGCGGCGGTGCGGAGTTCGGTCACCAGGGCCCTGTGCATCTGTACCGCCGCCAGGGTGGACCGGAGCCAGATCTCTCCGTCGATGACGTAGCGCTCGCGGCGCTCGCCGGGGACCCGCTCGCGCCGGAGAAGGCCCTGCTGCTCCAGGAAGGCGACGGCGTGCGAGACGGACGCCGGGCTGACGCCCAGTTGCTGGACCAGGTCGCCGGCGGTGAGGGCGCCCGAATCGGTGACGAGCAGGCAGACGAGCACCTTCGCCGTCATCGTGGGCATACCCTGCTGCTCGATCAGCGTGGTGACGGTCTCCGCGACCTCCCGCACCACCTGCGGGTCGCGGCCCCGGCCGTCCGTGGCGACCGGCGGTAGCGCGGGCGACGGCGCCTGCTTGGGCCGGCGCGCGCGATGGCGGGTGGCATCCTGCGCCAGGTCCGCCCGGTAGCCCTCCGGTCCGCCATTGCGGGCGACCTCGCGCATGATCGTCGAGGCGGGACGGTCCAGGCGCCGGCCGATCTCCGTGTACCCGAGCCCCTCGGCCAGCCCCGCAGCGATCTGCCGGCGGTCCCCGTCGGTGAGTCTGCCTCCGGGCATCGGTGCTCTTCTCCTTCTGTGCCGGTGCTCCCGCTCCTTCTGCGGCACAGTATCCGAAGACGCGAGGATCATTGCAATGCCAGCCCCGACGGGCTCTTGCGTTTAGCGTCACAGTCATTGCAATCATAGGCACTAAATCCTTGCTACATAAGGGCTCTTCGACTTCATTGGCGTTGCCCAATCCATGAACGCAATGTACGGTCGTAGATGTTCAGCAATTGCCGAACAGTCACGAACCACCCGCCCGAAGGAGCGCCCCTCCGTGTCCATCACCCTCTCCGAGCAGGACAAGCTGACCCTCCGCACCGCCGCGCACGGCGCGATCGCGCTGCTGGTCGCCGCCGGCGCCACCACCAAGCCGCACAAGATGGCCACCGCGGGTTCCATCGCCCTGTCGTCCGCGACCGGCCTGGTCGGGCACGTGCTCGCCGAGGAATCGGAGGGCCCGAAGCTGGACAGCTCGTCCGTGGCCACGATCGCCGACCGGGTGCTGCCGGCCCTGACGGCCGCGATGAGCCTGCTCAAGCAGCAGGACCAGGCCGAGGCCGACAACTTCCGCAGCACCGTCCTGGTCGCCGTCGCGTCGGCCACCCGGGTCCTCAAGGGCGAGCCCAGCCCCGTCCTGACCGACATCATCCGCAAGATCACTGCCGCTCTCGACGCAGCCTGACGGCACGTCGGTCCACATCGCCAGGAGGAAGCCATGACGAACACGCAGTGGACTGGCATGGTGCCGGTGGACGACACAGCCCTGGCCGTCACCGACACCGGCGGCTCCGGAACCCCAGTGATCTACCTCAACGGCCAGTTCGCCACCCAGGGCTACTGGCGGCACACCATCGCCGAACTGGGCACGGGCTGGCGGCACATCACCTACGACATGCGGGCCCGCGGCAGGAAGTCGGGGCGCTCGGCGGACTACTCCTTCGAGACCATGGTGACGGATGTCGACGCCGTGCTCGCGGCCCGGGGCGTGGAGCGGGCGGTGGTGGCGGGCTGGTCCTACGGGGCGTTCGTCGCGGCGTACTGGGCCAGCCGGAACCCGGAGCGTGCACTGGGTGCGGTCATGGTGGAGGGCGCGCAGCCGTACGACTGGCTGGACGACGCGATGGAGCAACGGATCCGCAGGATGTTCCGGCGGATGTCCCCGCTGGTGGCGCTGGCACGCCCGACCGGCCTGACACCCCGGATGACCGCCGCGCAGATGGCGGAGTGCAACATCGAGCTCGGCAAGGTCGCCCGGGTGAGCGCGATGAGCCCGGTGCTGGACGCGATCGCGGTCCCGGCGCGGTACGTCGTCGCTTCGGGCTCGTCACTGGGCAGCAAGGGCGACGAGCAGGAGCGGATCCGGACCGTCCTGCAGGCGGTGACCGAGCGCAACCCGCACATCGAGATCAGCGCGAAGGTCGCGAGCAACCACGACCTGATCCTGAAGAAGGACTTCCTCGCCGTCGCCAATGCCATCCGCGAGGTGGCCGGCTGAACGCGAGCTGCCACAAGGCTCCACATGCGGGCCGCGGACCATCTCGCCCACCGGATCGCCCCCGGTGCCGGCCACACGCATGAGTGAGTACGTGCCGGTACGCAGCAGCAACCCCGCCACCGGCCTTCTGCCCAAGCATCACCCGTCAGGGTCTCCACTCCCTGTGCAATCGGTCGGACGTCGCTCCGTACGCCCTGAGACCACGCCTCCGCTTTCACGGGCGATGCGAGAGCGACCGTCAACCACTCCCCTGAGCAGCCCCAGCCTTCACAACTGACGCTCCGTCGCGCAAAGAGTGCCGGCGGTCGGCGGCTGGGAGGGGGTGCCGTCGCGGAGCATGGCGAAGATGACGTCGATGCGGCGGCGTGCGAGTGCGACGAGGGCGGCGAGGACGTCCTCGACCAGGCGCTCGACCATCCGCGGGGCCCTGGGCCGCAGCAGGTTGATCCGTCTCCTCCGGCCTGCCGTGCGCAACTGGGCCGGTGAACCGTGGCGTTCGAGCAGAGCAAGGACGGCCGGGTGGTCCAGCCTGGGACCAGGGACGTGCTCGACTGACGGATGGATCTGGGTCAGCAGGCCCCGCAGCCGGTTCTTGATCCTCGTCGACTCGCCCGCGAGGTCGTCGTCGAGCCGGCATTCATCTCCAGCTCGGCGACGGTCTCGTCGGCTGGCACCAGGTCGCGCAGGGTGCGTGGCATGGTTCGGGCGGCGTCCGCTGCGCGGGCGACCCGGCAACGACCTCGCCGCCACCTGGATCCTGCTTCTGGACGGTGCCGTCGACCGGTTCGTGCCACAACGCTCAACCGGCCCGCGCCGGACGCTGCCACCCTGCGGCGCGCCCGCGGCTGCGCGGTGCTGCGTGCCTCGCCGGGATCCTCATCAACCGTGCCGGGGCCCGGGGCCGACCGGGCGGGAAGCCGACCTGGGGCCCGCCGGGCCAGGCGGCCGTGCGGCGCCTCATCAGCACGGCGGGACGCTGATGCGCGGCCTGGTCCGGGCGCCGGTCCGCGGGTTTACCGGTCGCGCGGCGAGGGGCAGGAACGCCCTGGGCGGGTGCACCGCACCCGGGAGTGCCCCGACGGTCCACCGAAGGTGTTCGGTCCGGCGGGGCGGGAGGAGGGGCTTCCATGGATCCAGCCGCACTCGCGGCCCTCGCGGGTTCGTCGCTCGTCGGCGCGATGGCCACCGACGCCTGGGAGCACGCGCGGGACGGGGTGGTCGCCGTGTGGCGCCGGTTCCGTCCGGAGCGTGCGGACCTGGTCGGCGAGGACCTGGCCGAGCTTCGCCGGGAGGTACTGGTGGCCGAGGAGCAGGATGACGAGACCCTGCGGGAGGCACTCGCCGCGGACTGGCAGCAGCGGCTGTCCGAGCTGCTCCGCCGACAGCCCGAGCTCGCCGGGGAGCTGGAGCGGGTGCTGGACGAGGTGCTCGCTCCGTCGCTGCCCGAGGAGACGCGGACCCGGGTCTACAAGCAGACCAACATCGCCCACGGCAACGGACGCGTCTTCGGCGTCCAGGGCGGGAACCTGATCTACCACGAGGGCAAGGGGCAGGGCGGCGGCAGTCCGGAGGGAACCGCCCGCTGACGTCCGGGCCGGTCAGTCGGCGAGTTCCTCGCGCAGGACGTCCCGGAGGGCCTCGAAGCGCCTCAGGTCGGTCGTGAACGCCGCGGGGTTCGCCGGGGTCAGCTCCTGCTGGATCCCGATGGCCTCCTCGACTATTTCCAACCCCTGGCGGACGAAGCCGATTTGGGCGTAGTGGATGGCATGGTTGGCGAGCGCGCGGGCCAGGGCCGACCGGTACGCCGACGGGTGCTCGTCGGCCAGAGTGCGGAAGATGACTACGGCAGCGTGAGACATCCTCATGGCGTCCTCCGCGCGGCCCACCTCGAAAAGCCGGTTGCCGAGGTTGTTCAACGCCTGGCCCACGCTGTCCCGGTCGACGTCCTTGCCGCTCGCGACCTGCCTGCGGTAGATGTCCACGGCTTCATCGGTGGCCGCCAGGGCTGCCGTCGGCTGGTCGAGGGCGGCGAGCCGGTTCCCGAGGTTGGACAGCGCGGCGGCCAGGAACTCCTCGTGCAGGACGGGGTTGGCCACGGCCAGTTCGCGCCACTGGGCCACGGCCTCCTGGCTGGTCTCCAGCGCCGCGACGGCGCGGCCCGCCGCCCACTGGTAGACGCCGAGGCCGGTCAGTGACCGGGCGAGGGCGGGCCGGAAGGCGTCCGGGTTGACGCTGGCCAGCCGACGGCGGATGTCCACGGCCGTAGCGGCGGCATCGCAGGCCTCCTCGCTGCGTCCCATGCCCCACAGGTGGTTGGCGACGGTGATCAGTGAGGTCGCGTACCTCGGTTCGTACTGGTCAGGGTCGGCGGCGGCCAGCTCCCGGAAGACGGTGAGCGCGGCGAGGCCGGCCTCGACGGCGTCGGCCCGGCGCCCCAGCTGGAACAGCGCGATCCCGGCGTTGACCAGGGCGCGGGCGAGGTCGGGCCGGTGGCCGTCGGGGTCCGCGTCGGACAGCTCGCCGTACAGGTGCACCGTTTCCAGGGCGGTGTCCACGGCCTCCGCGAGGCGGCCCGCCTCCAGGAGCTGATGGACCAGGTTGCTCAGGGGGCGGGCCAGGTCGGCCGGTAGCGCGTCGGGGTACTCGGCGGCGTGGCGGCGGGCCAGGCGTACGGCCTCCTCGGTGACGGCCAGCGACTCGGGGAGCCGTCTCATCGCCGACAGGCAGACGCCGAGGTTGGCCAGGGCGCCGGACAGGTTGGGCAGGTGCCGCGCGGGGTCCTCGGCGGCCGGGCCGCGCACGCACTCGACCGCCCGCTCACTGGTGTCGAGCGCCTCGCGGTCTAGGCCGGCGTGGGACTGGCGGGTCGCCAGGGCGGCGTAGAGGAGCGAGCGTTCGGCCGGGTCCCGGGTGAGGCCGAGGCGGTGGGGGGTCAGGATCGCGGTCACCGCGGCCATGCCGGGGTCCAGGTCGGTGTGCTGCCCCTCCGGGAAATGCGCCTCAACGGCTTCGAGGACGGGGATGATGTCGGGCAGGCCTGCGAGGACGGTGAGCGCGGCGCTCCCGGCGTCGACCGCCAGCCGGGGGTCCGTCAGCAGCAGTGGGTGCACGTACCGCGGGCCGAGGTGCTTCCAGTGCTGGGCGGCGGACAGGAGGAAGGTGACCGCGCGGGCGGTCCAGGGCGCGGGGGCGCGTTCGGTGCCGGGCCCGTCGTCGGACCGTTCGAGCAGGGCTGAGGCGTCGGCGGCCGCCCACGGCTGGTCCGGGTAGGCGAACCGGTGGCCTGGCATGGTGAGGGCGAGGAAGTCCTCGGCGAGGCGGTCCGGGTAGAGAGGCTCCAGGACCTGGTCGGCACCGGTTTCGGCCGGCGGGTAGCAGGACCTGTGGTCGTCCAGCACCTCGGGGGCGTCGGGCACCCGGAGCCGGCCGAGGACCGTCCTGCCGGCGCCGCGGGAGAGCGTTCCGGTGAGAACGGCGGCGTACACGGTCCGATTCATGACCTCGGGCGGCGTCCGGAAGCCGTTCCCGTCCTGCCCGGCGTTGGCACCGTCGCCGTACAGCCGCGCCCAGTGCAGCCGTTCGCGGTCCAGGAGGTACATGGTCAGGCCGGGCCGGTCGGTCGGCACCTCGGCGCGCGGTGCGGATTCCGCCGCCGTTTGGGTCCCGGAGCGCGAGCCGGGGCCGGGGCTGTCGTTGGCACCCGCCTCGGTGGCCGGCGCGTGGACGTCGACGGCGACCAGGGCGGCCATGTGGACGGCCAGGGTCAGCCCGAACTCCGCCCCGTCCAGCGTCGGGGGCGGCTGGATCACGGCCGCGTCCCGGAATCGGTAGATCTCGGCGAAGGCGTCGCGGGCGGCGGCGAACATCGCGCCGCGGCTCTCCCCGCCGGGCGGCAGCGCCTCCAGGGGTTGGACGGAGACGTCCGCCTGGTAGGTGTCCAGGATGCCGCGGAGCTGCGGCAGTTCGTTCATCGTGCGCCCCAGCATCAGCACCCGGGTGGTCACGCCGGTCCGGTGCAAAAGGGCGTTCTTCAGCAGCCAGGTCAGGTTGGTGGTGAGCCACCGGTCGGCGTAGTCGACGATCAGCAGCAGGCCTGCCGTTCCGTCGGGCCGCAGGTCCTGGCTACCGGGCTCGATCGGATCGGCGTCGGGACCGTGGTAGGCGACGGTGACCGTCCAGCCGGCTTCGGCGGACTCGTCGGCGAACCGAGCGGCAAGCCGGCTCTTGCCCTGGCCACCCGGCCCGTACAGCCACCGGACGCCCAGCCGCCCGCCGCCGTCCCGCCACTGCCGAAGCTCGTCGAGCTCCCCGTGGCGGCCGGTGAAGGGAACCACGGCGCGGCGGGCGTTGAGCATCCGGCTCGGCAGCTTGCGCAGCCAGTCCCGGTCGGTGTCCGCCGCGCGCTGCCAGGCGCCGAGGAGGTAGAGCGGAAGCCCCCCGCTGCCATGCACGTGGATGTCGGCCCCGATCACGCCGAAGGCGAAGCCGTTGACGGCGATCACGTTCTGCACGTACAGCGGCTGCGAGTCGTCGGCATTGCGGTCGGCGTCGCTCACGACACACCTGCCCCTGCTCGGCATGTGACGGGAAGTCGGAAGAACCCTAGCGGGCCGGGCCGGGTACCGGGAGGGAAGTGAACAAGTCCGCCCGCCGCCTGCCGGCTACTGCCAGATGCCCGCCGTCCGTCGGCTGCCCGCCGGTCACGTCCACGCACGCCTGCGGCAGTCCCCCCATCGTCTCCCGACCGGCCGGCGCGGCCAGTTTGTGAACCTGGTGCCCGACCCGCGCCACCCGGTCGAGCGCGAACTCGGCGACATCGCGGATGTCGACCGCCTGAACGCTCCTGCCGGGATCACCGGGCGCGAGGATCCGCCCGCCCTGCGCTGCACGACGCAACCACCAGGGCAGCCGGCCCACGTACTCCCCGGCCTGAGCAGCGCCCCCAGCCGCAGCAGGCTCGTCCTCGCGAGCCCGAAGGCCTCGGTCACCGCGCGCTCGGTACCCGCTTTCCGCCTGCCGTAGTCGGGATTGACTCCCGACCCTGCGTGCGTCAGCCGGCCGGGGTCCAGAGCGGCATCGGCCGCGGCTTCCCACACCGGAGAGTCGACGCCCAGGGGTTCGGTGGGCCAGCCCTCGCACACCGCCACCGTGGACACGTACGCATACCGGCCGACAACCGGTTCCAGGACCCGCGCACCGGCCACGTCGGCGCCGTCCAGGCTGATTCGTTCCGCTTCCACGACGCCGAAATGCTGGTGGAGGTTGGCAGGGGTGGAGGCGTGGTGGAGGTGGGAACCGACCATGAGGGCATCGCTCACACATCGCGCCGGACCAACCTGATACGCCGATCGACCCTGACGCATCGTCAGTCGAGGTCAGCAAAAGTCAGCATCAGTCCGAGTAGACCCTCACAAACACGCGCACAGCTGAGACCCCTGACCCTGGCTCGCCGAACCCGCTCAGGCGTCGCGAGAAGGTCCGGCGATCCGGCTCCGCTCGGGGTAAGTCGTCACTCTCAGCTCTTTACTCGCACCATTCGCCCCGGCATCCTCCGTTTACCGGATGGTGGACATGGCTCTGCGTGCGCGGTCAGGACGGCAGGGTGATCGACTGGGCGTGGTGGAACACGTTCTTGTCGTCCCAGGTCTTCTTCGCCCTCTGCAGTCGGCTGTAGTTCTGCTTGTTATCACGCGGTCGGCGTTTCCGCCCAGCTCAGGGGCTTGATCCATTATCCGGAGTCAGCAGAAGGTCAGCAAGACTCCGGGGGTCAGCCATCGTGGCAAGCGCAAGTCTCATCCGCGGCATGGGCAGCTTCTTCAAGGAGTGCGAGCATCCGGAGCCCCGGTGGAGCAAATGCCCGCACGAATACAAGATCAGGTACCGCAACGCGTCCGGGCGGCAGGCCGAGGAATCGGGCTTCGCCAATCAGGAACTGGCGAAGGCCCGGCTCGCCGAGGTCTACCACGCGCGCAAGAACTCCCCGATGAGCCTGCACAAGGCCGAGCGCATCAGGAAGTACGGCAGCATGCAGTTCGCGACCTACACCGCCGAGTGGCTGAAGGGCCAGCGCCATCAGAGCCCGACCTCGCTGCGGAACGTCGACTCCACGCTCAGGAACCACCTTCTGCCCGCCTTCGGAAGCCGCCGCATGGGCACCTTCGACCACAAGGTCGTGTCGGCGTTCATCACGGACATGGAGCGGAACGGCGTCGGTCTGGGTGCTCAGACCAACGCGTTCATCAGGCTGAAGGCGATCCTGTTGGACGCGCACCGGCTCGGTCTCTACGAGGACAGCCCGCTGGAGGGAGTGCAGCCCCCTCAGTACGACGCGGAGCGGGCGGTGATCCCCTCCGTCGGCCAGCTGGTCGGGATCCGGAGCGCCGGCGACGACGCCTTCCGGTTGGTAGCGGAACTCATGAGCGGTTGCGGCCTGCGGAACGGCGAGGCATACGCCGTCAACGTCAACAACATCGTGGCGGACGACGTCTACCGGGTGGGCGAGCAGGTCAACCAGGCCACCAAGTGCTACGCACGCCTGAAGCACCGCAAGGCGGGCGAGTACCGCGACGTACCGCTGCCGGCGCGTACCAAACACGCCATCGAGTGGTACGCGGACACCTACGGGACCGTGGACGGCTACCTGCTTCGCAATCCCAAGGACATCACCCTCGCCATGCCGCATCACATCATCAGCGGGCAGTGGCGTCGGCTGAAGGCCTCCGGGCAGGTCGACATCCCCGAAGGCATGGTCCTCTACGGCCTGCGCCACTTCTTCGCGTCGAACTGCCTCGGCAACGGCATACCCATCACCGATGTCGCGGAGTGGATGGGCCACCGGGACGTCAAGATCACGTTCAAGCACTACCGCCACCTCATGCCCGGCTCCATCAGCCGCGCCGCAGAGGTACTCGACCTCGGGCTGGCCGCCTGAACATGCGGGGATCCAGCCCCATCGGGCTGGACCCCCGCAACCTCGGCGTCTACGTGGCCCGTGTCCTCTGCTGCTTGACCCAGGCCTGGACCTCCGACACCTTGAACTGCAGCTTGGCGTTCCTGCCACACCCGAACTTGTAAGGCACGAGCCCAAGGCGTGGAGCATCGCGGTAAACCCAGGCAAGGGACATGTTCAGATACGACGCGGTCTCCTTGGCACTCATGAACTGTTCCGGCAAGGCTCCTCCTACATGACCAAACCCAGGTTCGTGGAACCCGAATATCGATCGATGGAGTCGTTTTGGCCGCATCGTCATCCCGCGGTAGAGAACGCCGGGAGGTCGGTTTCGGACATTGCACGATGACGCAGTACAGCTACCTCCCAGTCATCGCCGGGCAGACCTGGTACGGGACCGCGTCCCTCGACAGCAGCTTCGTCACGCGCTCCGTGTGGCCGACCGGTACCACCAGCATCAGGAGCTCCTGCGCCCGGGAAGCCCCGACGTACAGGACACGCCTGGCCTCTGTCGGAAACCCGAACTCCCAGTCATCGAGCACGGTCCGGCCGGTCCCGTCCTTGCGCAACCGTGTCGGAAGGGTCAACGCGACGGCCGGGAACTCCTGCCCCTTCACACCGTGGATCGTGGAGGACAGGAGCTCGAACGACGCTTCTGCCTGGAGGAGTTCCTCCCAGAGATCGGCCCTGGGAGCTCTGAAGAGGGAGCCGTCGACCGTCAACTTCGACGGCCAGCCCAGCTGGGTGACCCTTGCGCGGACTTCGGCGCTGAACTGGGATGCGGTCATGTCCCACGGTTCCATGGACTGACAGAGACGGATGGCGGTGTCCCGCAGCCATCGGCGCTCGATTCCGTTGGCATCCAGCACAGCCTCCAGGGACATCTCGCCGAGGGAGTCGGCGGCCACCGTCTCGACCAGATGCCGCTCGACCCGCTCAAGCGCGGCAACTCGCGACTTGCCGTCGGAGCCGGCCCTGAGTTTGCGGCCGGCGTCGACGACGGCAGCGACGCGGTTGCCACCGACCAGGTCGGCCCCGGAAGCGCCGACTGCCCGCAGGGCATCAGCCCCTCCATGCGAGACGATGATCGCCTGGTTGGCGGAGAGTCCGTGCGCCGCCACCGTCGACAGGACCCGAGGCGCGATGTCCTCCACCTGGCCATATCCGATGACGTAGACCGGCACGTTGCTTCCTGCACGCGGACCGCCGGCCTTGTCCGGTTTCTCGCCCACCCGTAGCGACGAGTTGATGGCACAAATGGCCGGCGTACTGCGGAAGTTGTCGCTCAGGTCGATCTGGCGAGGAAGTCGGTCCCCGAAGGCCGCCACCCGCTCAGGCACAGCGCGCCGGAACTCGTAGATCGACTGGTCGAGGTCGCCGATCATCAGGACCTGGATGCCGCACTCCAACAGGAAATGGAGGATTGTGAGTTCGTCGTCGCCACAGTCCTGGGCCTCGTCGACGACGATCTCCGCGAAGCGGTTGGCAATGATCGGCTGGATCTCAGCTCGCATAGCCGGGTCCGCGATCCAAGCGCAGGCGAGACGCCGAGAAGCGTCGCAGGTGAGCGTTCCCACCCTGAGAAGACCATGGTGGATCGCACCTGCTTGGCGCTCAGCCGCCGCTCGCCGAGTACCGGTCAGCAGGCCGGTGAGTTCAGGCCCCGCCTTGCGCGGGATCCGCTCGGGGCGCAGCTCCGCGCGACCGGACGCATCGAAGTCGAACCACGAAAGCTGAACATCGGGTATGCGAGCCCTGATCGGCAGCCGGAATGAGGACAGCCCGATCTCGTCCCAGGACTGGACGAGCCTCGGACTCACCTTGAAAACGGCACGGTACAGGGGGGCCACGAGGTAGCGGGAGATGAAGCTGTCGAAGGTCCCGACGAAGTGCGGGGCCTTCATCGCGTCGTGCCGATCGACGCAACGGCTCCGGACCTCGTCCACCGCGGCATTGGTAAACGACACCAGGGCGATGCCCTTCCGCGGCTCCTCCTCGACACGGCGCAGGTAGCGTGCGACGACAGCACGCGTCTTGCCGGCCCCCGGGCAGGCCGTCACGAAGGCGCTCTCGGTCACCTCCTCCACGAGCAGGCGCTGGTCAGCAGTCAGTTCCGGCGTCACTCGCTGACTCCGGTCTCGGAGTCAGCCGTGCGGGATACGACGGCGTCGATCGCCTTGCGAAGATAGTCCGGCACGGTGAAGGGCTCGCCGTCCTGGAGGAGCAGCGCGACGTCGTGCGCGAACTCGCCCTTGCTGATGAAGGGCTTCTTCTTGTCCCTGAGCTTCACGTAGAAGGCGAGTGCCGGCTCCTCCGCGGCCGTGATGGCCTCCCACTTCTTCTTGGACCGCTTGTGCTGGGCCAGGTAGGCGGCGCCCAGGACCTTGTCGTTGCCTTGCGGAGCCAGAAGGTCGGCTTCGAGGGTGTACTTGGCCTCCGCGACGATCAGCCGATCTCCCGCACCGAGCCGCTTGGCCACCGCCAGGAGGTCGTTGCGGCGGTTCCACGCGGTCGAGCCGTCCTCCTCCTCTTCGCCCTTCGTCGAGGACAGCGGCAACTCGGTCGGCGTGTCGTGGTCGTCGTCAGCCAGCGCGGGGTCGTCAGGGACCTCAGGGTCCGCGTCCGTGATGACCACCAGTTGGTCCAGCAGACGGCAGCCGTTGGCTTCTCCCAGGAGCAGTTCGATGTAGGGGCGGAAGTCGACACTTCCCACGTTGATGATCGTGGCCGCTTGGAACTCCCTCCGCCGGGCGGCATCCTCGGGGCCGTCGCCCTTGAAAAGGCAGTGCTTGGCGATCACCGGCAGCAGTACTGCCTCGGCGATTCCCTCTACAAGAATCACCTTGCGGGCGAAGAGAAGTGCCGCCCGGGTCGCGTCTAAGTACTGATTGATCTTCCGACGGCTCCGGTCGTCCAACGGCACCCGGCGCAGCGGAACGGCCTGGGTGGAGTTCCGCCTGCCCCGGCCCGAGGTCTCACCCTCGCCCGTCGGCTCAAGGACCGTGCTGCTGCGCAGCGCCACGACGTTGTCGATGCCCACCGCGCTCGCCAGATGGGCGGAGTGCGTCGTCGCCACAACCTGGATCCGACCGGCCGGTTCGTGCGTGTCATCCCCAGCGGATCCCCTGGCCTGTTCCTGGAGGTAGTCCAGCAGTACCGCCTGCAACTGTGGGTGAAGGTGCGCTTCGGGCTCCTCGACGAGGAACAGAGTGAGTTCGGAGTCCTTCGCCTTGGAGAGCTCCAGGACGACCGTCGCGATGAACAGCAGGTTCGCGTAGCCGAGCCCTGAGTCCGCAAGATCCGCTGGATCGATTCCATGCTCGGACATCTTGAGGCGAAGCGCACGCGTGAGCCGGTTGAGCTCGTAGTCGTGGAATCCCACATCGACGTACTGGCCACGAACCGCCTGTGTCAGCCCACTGAGGTGTCCCTGAATCGCCGCGGACGTCTTGGTGAGAACCGGGTCCTCGCGCAGCTCTTCGAAGGCGGTGTTGGCCTTCTTGAGGAAGACGTCCCGCTCGGCCTCGCTGGTCAACTGCTGGATGACCCTGGTGAGTCGGCTGTTCTCCGCGGAACCCAGCTCCCGCTGGGCGTCCCGCAACGGTGCGAGGTAGACGTGAGTGATCTGCTCACGCTTCTCCGGCTCCGCGTCCGGCCCATTCGTGAGGCCCGCGCTGTACACCGGGCGCCGCTGCCGGGTCGTCTCTCCGGTGAAGCGGTACCTCGTGGTGAAGTAGGCCCGCCTGGTGGGCACATCGAGCGCGGTGACGTACTGGGACTGCTGCATCGGGGTCAGTCCGTCGAGTTCGACGCTGAGCTCGACGTCCTGGTCCTCACACCCGTGCGAGCGATCCGCCTCGTCGAACCATCGCGCGCTTCTGGGGTTCAGCGGCGAGGTCGCCAGCCGAAGCGCCTCAATGACGTTCGACTTCCCGGAGTTGTTCTCCCCGACGAGCAGCGTGATGTCGGGCTGCAGCTCGAGCGTCGTATCCCGACATGAGCGGAAGTTCCTGACGGTCATCTTGCTCATGAACATTCCGGCATTGCCTGTCAAGGCACCCTCCGCACAATGCACCACGCGGTTCCCAGAAGGAGAACGTTGGCACAGTTTGCACCCGGCTGCCACCCGATCACGCTAACGCACTGCCAGCGCGACTGGATCGCCAACTTCCTTCCGTGTAGCTGCACCGGAAGAAGTGCTCACCTCCGATGTCACCTACGTGCCCCATGCCATTGCTGTACCGACGTCATGCGGCCCCGACTGCCTGATGACCACCTGCCGCGTCCTGTCGGTCGTCATGCGGTCATGTCGTCACCGCGATCGGTCGACGTCGCCCGTGTCCGGGGCATCGAGCGGATCCTACCGACACCGCGCGAGCGGACGCGGACGATCGATTCCGGCGAGCCCCGCACTTCTCCGAACAGGGTCGCTCACGCCGTACACAAGCCCAGCAACACGCCACTGCAGGTTCGACAATCAGCCTTTCCTGGAGGAGAGTTGGCGCGTGCCCGGGACCCCCGGAGCCGCGGTAGCCGGTTCGGTGCCGCAGAAACCAGCAGGCCAGGGAGCGGCAGTGAGCGATCGCAGCGCCATCGAATGGACGGAGGCGACCTGGAACCCGACCACGGGGTGCGACCGTGTGTCAGCCGGCTGCGACAACTGCTATGCGCTGACTCTGGCGAAGCGGCTCAAAGCAATGGGCGCAGCGAAGTACCAGGTCGACGGGGATCCTCGGACGTCCGGCCCCGGTTTCGCTCTCACCACACACCGGGACGCTCTGGATGTGCCAAGACACTGGAAGAGCCCTCGGATGGTGTTCGTGAATTCGATGAGTGATCTCTTCCACGCCCGAGTGCCGTTGGCGTTCGTCAGGGACGTGTTCCAGGTGATCGCCGAGACTCCCCAACACACCTACCAGCTGCTGACGAAACGGTCGGTCCGACTTCGCAGGGTGACCGAGCGATTGGATTGGCCGAGGAACCTCTGGGTGGGAGTCTCGGTGGAGAACGCCGAGCATCTGAGCCGGGTCGACGACCTGCGCGCGGTGCCGGCAGCGGTACGGTTCCTCTCCCTGGAACCGCTGCTCGGCCCCCTACCCGGCCTGCAGTTGGACGGAGTCGGCTGGGTGATCGCCGGAGGAGAGTCCGGCCCCGGTCACCGGCCGATGGAACCAGCCTGGGTCCTCGAGATCAGGGATGTGTGCGCGGCCGCCGACGTACCGTTCTTCTTCAAGCAGTGGGGCGGCCGCAGTCCGAAGGCCGGGGGGCGTGAACTCCAGGGTCGCACCTGGGACGACCTACCGCAGGGAGCGCACGCCGTTCTCCCATGACCCTGCGAGCCGTGTGCGCACCCTGGCGATCGTGAGGTGATTATGTGACTCTTCCTCGGAAGTGCAACGGCTCACCGCACCGGGGAGACACATGTCGGCACCGAAGGAAGTCATCTGGCACCGTGACCCGCACACCGCAGCCAAGCACGACCTGCTCCGTCGCTACCTCCTGGCGTGGGCCCCGATCCTGCTGACCCACAACGAAGTGGTCACCTACGCGGAAGGTTTCGCGGGCCCGGGTGTCTACGAGGGTGGCGAGGCGGGGTCTCCGGTAATCGCCCATCAAGTGCTGGCTGGCGCCCTCCGCCAGCGGGCCCGCCGGATCAAGATGGTGCTGGTGGAGGAAGACCCCCGACGCAAAAACGAGCTGGAGCGGAGAATCGCCGCGGCCAGAACCGGAATGGTGCCAGATACTGCGGCCCGGCTGGAGGTGTCCATCGCCCAGGGGGCCTGCCATCCCGACCTGTTGCCGCAGCTCTCGCGGGCGGGAAGTCTGCGCCACCCGATGTTCGTTCTGCTGGACGGCTTCGGCGGTCCCGAGGTTCCCTTCGACCTGCTGCGGACCATCGCCGCCCGGAACGGCAGCAACGAGGTGATGATCACCTTCCAACCCCAGTTCCTGTACCGGTTCGCCGAGAAGGACGAGCGGCACCGCGCGGCGGGCGACGCCTTCTTCGGCGGCACCGAGTGGCACGGAGTCTTCGCCCAAGCATCGCGAAGGAAGATGTCCTACCTGCGCGAGCAGTACCGCCGCACGCTCGGCAAAGCCGGCTTCCAGCACAGCCTCGTCTTCGAGATGATCGACGAGGGCGGTCGCGTCCTCTACCTCGTCTTCGGCACCCGCCATCCCAAGGGCGTCGAGAAGATGAAGGACGCCATGTGGAAGGTCGACACCGCCACCGGCGTCCGCTACCGCGACCCGAAGGACCCACAACAACAGGAACTCGATCTGACCTTCGAACCCGACACCGCACCCCTGCACCGGATTCTCGTCGAACATCTCCGCGACGTCGAATCTCGCACGGTCGACCAGCTCCAGCAGTACACCCTGCTGGAAACGGTCTACCGCCCCACTCAGGTCATCACCCTGCTCAAGCGGATGCGCGACGGAGGGGAGGTCGGCATCGCCCCCGGACGCATCACTCGCGCCACCACGGTGACCGCTGCCAAGACAGACGTGTTGTTCTGAACCCCGTCGACACACCATTGCCCCGAAGATCAGCAGAGACCCTCACGCGGACCGCGTGCCCGTGACCTGACGCCCTTCCCGGATACATACGGGAAGGGCGGCTCCTCAACGCGACCCGCGCGACCGGGTTCACCGCAGTCGGCCTGGTCGCTTCCTCGGGGCTGCACCAGTACGCCGACGACGCTCCGATGAGATTGCCGGTCCTCCTTGACTCGTCGGTCCCAATAGTGTTCGGCGCGAACGCGCTGGCCAGCCGAAGCGGGGCGCCACATCCGGGCGGGAGTGCGGAGCTGACCTCGAAGACGACCGTCAGCGAGCGGGCCCGTCGGTCGCACCTGACGGAAGGGAGGTAGGGAGCCGGGTCCGTAGGGTCGTGCCGTCCGGGGAGTCCAGAGCTGTGAGGGTTCCGCCGTGGATCGCGGCAATGTCGCACGCGGGGAATGGCAGCTCGAGCCCGCTGCTCCAGCCGCCCCTCTGCGTCTGGGACTGTTGGGCCGGGTGCTGCTTCTCATGTCACGACTCCGGTCCGGTGAGGACGAAGTCGTCCTGGGTCAGCTCTGCGCGCAACCGCTGGTCGGCGATCTCGGCGTAGTGCGGGGAGAGCTCGACGCCGACGAAGCGCCGGCCTTCGCGCAGGGCCGCGATGCCGGTCGAGCCGCTGCCGGTGAAAGGGTCGAGAACGACGCCGTCCTCGGGGCAGATCTGAACGAGCTTCTGCATGATCTCCAGCGGCTTCTGGGTGATGTGGACCCGGTCCTTGCGGGGCTGGCTGGCGATGAAGTGGCCGGGCAAGTAGAGGTCCCGACTGTTGTCGAGGGTGCCCTTGACGCCCCAGCTGATGAACTCCGCAGACTGCTTGAAGCCCCCCTTCCTCGGCCGGCTGGCCGGCTTGATCCACGGGATGGTTCCCTGCCACGTCCACCCGGCCATCTGAAGGGCGTCGCTCGTGGTCGGCTCCTGCCTCCAGTCGGAGAAGACCATCGCGACCGAGTGCTCGGTACTCGCCCGGTACGCCTCGGTCAGCAGCTCGGTCAGCCACGAGCGGTAGGAGCGCTGGTCGCGGTTCTCGCCGGGGAAGGTCTTCAGGTCGTGCACGGAGTTGGACGTCACGTACTTGGCGCGGGCGTCGCGGCTGGTGCGCTCGGAGGACGTACGCCCGCCGCTGTTGTACGGGGGGTCGGTGATGACCGCGTTGACGCTCTCGTCGGGCAGGGACTTGAGGACGGTGAGGGCATCGCCTCGGTGGAGGGTGAAGTTACTCATGAGGGCCTCTCTCAGGGCAGCGGTGGACCCGCTCCCGGCAGCGCCCGGCGGCGCCCGCCGGGGCGGGGATGACCGGGACGGTAGCCACGATTCCCGGCCGCACCTAACGGCGCCGCCAGCGCCGTCCTGCCTGGTGGAAACGCTGTTTGGTGCGGCCGGACTTCGCGTCTACTGTCTCGCCATGCCAACCGGGCAGGAGGCCAACTCAACTCGGGACGGCCCGTGTTGATCCGTGGCTGTCTCGTCCAACTGGGCAGCAGCCGGACGACGCCCACACCCTCCCCGACCCCAGGAGATCTTCGTGTTCCGGCTGAGATTACGAGCGCGGCCGGCTGCCGCGCACGACCCGAGACCGGCGTCCGGGAGCTACCAACTCCCCTGACCCGGGCCCGCCCTGAACGGCGGATTCACCACCGGCGCGGTGCCGGCGACTTCTTCGCACGACAGACCGGCACCGCGCCTCCTACGAACCCCGAGGAGCCGCTGCGATGCAGCATGCCCTGGCACAGCCACGCCTTCATCCGGCGCTCCCAGTCGCCCCGGCCGTCCGCCGCACCGAGCGGCGTCGACGATGAAGAAGTCCGTAGGAACCTTCGTCAGCCTCGCCGCCGCCGGCCCCCTGCTCCTGGCCCTGCCGATCGTGGTCGCCACCGCCGGAAGCGCCTCCGCCACCTGCGCTCCCGGCGGCGATGCACAGGCCGTCGATACCGCCGCCGTCGCCGCACAGGTCAAGGCGATCCTGAACGGCTCCAGCCCGCTCAGCGCTCCGGGTGTCGCCGGGCTGGAGAAGCCGGACGAGCAGATCCCCAACGCCAAGGTCATACAGGCCACCGGCGTCGCGATGCACATCCCCGTCCGCGGGCATGTCGTCGCGCTGGCGACCGCGCTCCAGGAGAGCGGGCTGCGCAACATCAACTACGGCGACCGGGACAGCCTGGGGCTGTTCCAGCAGCGGCCGTCCCAGGGCTGGGGCACGGCCGAGCAGATCATGCAGCCGGTGTACGCCTCGACGAAGTTCTACGAGGGGCTCAAGCAGGTCTCCGGCTGGGAGTCGATGACGATCACCCAGGCGGCGCAGGCGGTGCAGCGCTCCGGCCTCCCGGACGCCTACGCCAAGTGGGAGCCGTTGGCGACGGCGCTCCAGCAGGCCATCACGCCACTGCTGACCAGCCCCGACACCGGCTCGACCGTGTCACCGGCTCCGGCACCGACCGCGCCGGGCATCGCCACCCCGCCTGCCAGCGGCGGCGGTTGTTCGCCGGCGGGCGGCGACGGCAGCAACCTCGGCACCATCCCGTCCGGAACCCTCCCCGAGGGGTACTCGATCCCGGCCGACGCACCGGCCCAGGTACAGACCGCGATCCGCTGGGCGCTCGGTCAGCTCGGCACTCCCTACCAGTGGGGCGGCTCCTGCACCGACTCCCACGGCACCGACCCGCTGGGCCACTGCGACTGCTCCTCGCTCATGCAGATGGCCTACAAGGCCAGCGGAGTCACCTTGACCCGGACGACCTACACGCAGGTCGCCGAGGGCACGGCCGTCTCCGCCGGCGCGCTCAAGCCCGGTGACCTGCTGTTCACCCGCGGGACGGCTGCGGTGCCGGAGCACGTGGGGATGTTCATCGGCGGCGGGCTCGTCGTGCACGCGCCCAGGACGGGTGACGTGGTTAAGGTTTCGACCCTCGCCTCCTGGCAGCCGGAGATCCTCGCTGCCCGCCGAGTCGTCTGACCGGCGCTTTTCTCCCCCTCTACTCCCATTTCTCTCGGTGCACCCGCGCGTGCCCAGATTCCTTCCTTGGAGTTCGTCATGTTCCTCGCCGACGCGGTCACCCAGCTCGCCTACGACCCGGGGATCACGCCCAACGAGGGCGGCCTGCCCGGCCTCTCCGTCCTCAAGCAGGTCATGGGCAGCCTCAACTTGTTCGGGATCATCGCGGTCGTCGGCGCGCTCACCGTCAGTGCCGGCGTGTGGGCCTGGGGCCACCACTCCGGAGGCCACCAGGCCGAGGCCAACGGCAAGAAGGGCGTGCTCGTCAGCGCGGGCGCCGCCCTGCTGCTCGGCGCGGCAAACGGCGTCGTGGCCTTCTTCAGCGCGCTGGGCAGCCAGGTCAAGTGATCATGCAGAAACGTTCCCTCTCTTCTGCTTCTCGCAGCGGCTTCTCCGGCGGCGCCCTCGTGCGCCGCCGGGCGGTGCTGGGCACCGTGGTCCTGGTGGCGCTCGTCGCCCTGGCCGGTCTGTTCTCCTACCTCACCCGCGACAACCAGGCACCCTCGAACCGCCCTTCTGCGAAACCGAGTTCACCCTCAGTTTCGGCTTCCGCCTCGGCGTCGGCCGAGCCGGGCGGCCGGGCGGTGGCGCTGCCTGTGCCGCCGGACACCCACGACCCGATCGCGTTCGGGAAGGCTGCGGCGGTGGCCCTGTGGTCGTACGACACCCGGGCCCATGCTCAGCCCGAGCAGGTGGCCGCCCTTCACCGGTGGCTGACGGCCGAAGGGCTGTACGTCGACGCCGACTCGGTCGAGCGCCAGGTGCCCTCGCCGCTGTTGTGGGGGCGGATGGCCGACTCCGGCCAGTTCGCCACCGCGACGGCGGCTGAGGCGCACTTCCCGGAGTCGTTCACCCGGGCCCTGCAGTCCGATCCGGGGGCGATCACCCAGGCGTACGTCTACGGCGTCACGGTCTCCGGCAAGCAGTCGATCGCATGGAACGGCTCGCCCCAGGGCGGAGCCGAGGACCGATCGGCCACCCTCGCCGTGCAGTGCCGTCCCGACCGTCCCTGCGCTCTGGTCGGCGTGATGCCGTCCGTCGCGCCCTGACACCACGAAGGAGGTGCCCTTCGTGGGCGTCTGCGACATCCCCCTGATGAGCCAAGTTTGCACTGTGGTCGACGCGGTCAGCTTCGTCTCCAACCCCGGCAAGTCCATCACCGACGGTATCGGCGCGTGGATCGCCAAGAGCATGGGCGAGCTGGCGGCCAGCGCCACCGACCTCGCCGCGCGAGCGGTCGATCAGACCACCGCCATCGACCTGAGCGCCCCGTGGTTCAGGGACAACTACCAGCTCATCCTGCCGATCGGCCTGATCCTCACCGTCGGAACGTTCTGCGCGCAGCTGATCCTGGCCGCTTGGCGCCGGGACGAGCGCGCCCTCGCCCAGGCCGCGTGGGGCACCATGACCGGCGTCCTGTTCTCCTTCGGCGCGATCAGCTTCACCGCCGTGGCCGTCACCGTGGTGGACGCACTGTCCGCAGGGCTGTTCAAAGCCGCGAACACGAGCGTGGACGATGCGGTCAGGCGCCTGGTGAAGGTGTCCGAGCTGGGGGCGATGTTCCCACTCGGCTGGGCGATCCCGGCCCTGGTCGCGGTCGGCTGCGCGATCGGCGCCTTCCTGTACTGGGGCGTGATGGTGGCCCGCAAGGTCGGTGTCCTGGTCCTGGTCGCGCTCGCCGCGTTCGCCGGGGCCGGCGGCGGCTGGGAGGTGGCCAAGCGCTGGCGGCGCGGCTGGATCGAGGCCACCGCCACCCTGGTGGTCAGCAAATTGCTGATGACAGTGGTCTTCCTCGTGGGCGTCTCGGCGATCGGCAAGACCGACAAGACGGACGGCCTCGGCGCGCTGTCCGACGCCATGGCCGGAATCGTGATCATGGTTCTGGTGCTGCTGTGCCCGTACGCCGTCTACAAGTTCGTCCACTGGGCGACCGACGGAGGAGGCCACGACGACCTTCACCGCACTGGCGTGGCCGGGATGGCGGTCGCGGCCGGGGCGACGAAGACCGCCGGAAGCCTCGCGATGCAGATGGGCACCGGCACCCCGGCGCCGCAGGGGCCGAGCCAGGTCCCGGGCATGGACGGCGGCGGCGCTGGCGGCATCGACCCGAGCGGGCGCATCAGCAAGGAGGGCATCGACGCAGGCCCCGCGCAGCAGCCGACGACGTTCCGGTTCGGCGAGGACCCGAGCGCGCCCGGCGACCGCGGACGCGCTCTGGTCACCCGGCCCGGCATCCCGGCCCTGATCACCCGTCCCTCATCCGAAGACGACAGCGGAGAGCCTCAGGCCAACGGTGGCGAGGCACACAACGCCTCGGCCGCTCCGGCCACCCGGGGCTTCTTCACCGCCGGTACGGTCTCGCCGCCGAGCACGGGTTCGCCCGCGCCGCCGGCCACGCCAGCTCCCTCGGCTCCGGCTCCGGGAGGGCCGTCGGTCGGCGGACCGCCCCCGGCCGGGGAGTCCGCGCCGGATCCGGTCCGGTTCATCTACCCGAACCAGCCGCCGGCCTCCGACGCCTCCTGACCGCACCACCACCC
>NZ_JBHJUK010000087.1:0-38377 GCF_042266225.1 Kitasatospora sp. NPDC056181 | reverse complement strand
CCCTGCTGGCCCGGGTAGCCGGCGTAGCCGTCCTGCCCGTACGGCTGCTGCACCGGCTGCCCGTACTGGTCGTACTGCTCGTAGGGCTGCTCGTACCCGCCGCCCTGCACCGGCTGCCCGTACTGGTCGTACTGCTGCTGCCGCTGCTGCGGGTACTGCCCGGTGGACCAGTCGTCCTGCGGTCCCCTGCGATCGCTCATCGGTCGGCCCCTCCGGGGATCAGGTCCGGTGCGGCGCGTAGAGCGCCCGCTTGTCGATGTAGCGGACCACGCCGTCCGGGACGAGGTACCAGACCGGCTCGCCCTTGGCGACCCGGTTGCGGCAGTCCGTGGAGGAGATGGCCAGCGCCGGGACCTCCACCAGGGAGACCCCGCCCACCGGAAGCCCGGCGTCCGAAAGAGTGTGCCCCGGCCGGGTGCAGCCGATGAAGTGGGCGAGCGAGAAAAGCTCCTCGGAGTCCCGCCAGGAGAGGATCTGGGCGAGCGCGTCGGCGCCGGTGATGAAGAAGAGGTCGGCGTCCGGGTGCATCGCGCGCAGGTCGCGCAGGGTGTCGACGGTGTACGTAGGGCCCTCGCGGTCGATGTCGATCCGGCTGACCGAGAACTGCGGGTTCTCCGCGGTCGCGATGACCGTCATCAGGTAGCGGTCCTCGGCCGGCGTGACGTGCCGGTCGGTCTTCTGCCACGGCTGCCCGGTGGGGACGAAGACCACCTCGTCCAGGTGGAACGCGCTCGCCACCTCACTGGCGGCGACCAGGTGCCCGTGGTGGATCGGGTCGAAGGTGCCGCCCATCACGCCGAGGCGCCTCTTCACCGGTGCCGGTCCGCCGGGATTCCCGGCCTGCTCTCCCATGCCGCGATACCTTACGCGACGCCCGTTACGGTGCGGGAACGCCCGGGTGCGGCCCCCGGGAGAGGCCGGGAGATGCGTGAGGGAGCGGCCGGCGCACCTGCCGGACGCTCCCCCGGGCGGCCCGGAACGGGGCTCGGCCGTCCCGGAACGCGGCTCAGCGGTCCCGGTTGAAGCGGGTGGTCACGTAGAGCATCACCAGGAGGATGAACAGCGCGGCGCCACCCGTCAGGTACGGGTTCAGGCTTTCGTGGTTGCCCCCCTCGCCCTCGGAGGCGAGCAGGTTCAGGACGGGAAGTGCGGCGGCAGTGCTCATGGTCGGCGGACCTTCTCGGCTCGGATGACGGACCAGGGGGTGGTACGGGCCGGTGAGGGCCCACCCGTCATCGTACGGGGGCCTACAAGGCAACCGCTCGGCGGCCCACCGCGTCTGATCCGGTGTGAGCCGGGCCCCGGGGCTGCGGGGCCCGGCCGCCCGGTGCCCGGAGGGCCGGAAGGAGGTGCCCGGTGGACTGCCCGAGGGGGCTCAGTTGTTGCGGCCGGCCCGCAGCAGGATCCAGGCCAGCAGGCCGACGCCGACGAACGAGGCCACCACGATGATCCGCAGGAAGAGCCCGGGGCCGTTCTCCGTGGAGATCGGGCCGGCCAGGCTGACAAGGGCGTCGGTGGACATCTGCGGGCTCCTCGGACTGCTCGGTACCGCGGCCAGGTGTGGTCTCGGCTCTCCAGGTCATTCAGGGTAAACCGGTCTCACATCCGCGCCGCCCACCGCCCCCTCCGGCCCCGTCCGCGCCGCGCACCGCACCGCGTTCCCGGGGCGGGCCCGGGGTGCGGCCCGGGGTGCGCCCCGAACGGGCGCCGGGCCGACGGGGCGGCCGCGGGGACGAGTACGCAACCACGGACGTTGCACAGACAGTCGTTGCAGGCGAAGACCAGCGGGGGCCGGCCAGCGGCCGGGGCCGCCGTCGACCAGGAGGTACTCACACCCATGACCGACACCACCGAGAAGGCGCCCAGCCGGCGCCGCCAGCGCTTCCCGGAGATCTCCACCCGGGCCTGGGAGCACCCGGCGGACCGTTCCGCCCTGGTCGCGCTGCGGAAGCTGACCGGCTTCGACGACGTGCTGAAGAAGCTCGCCGGCCTGGTCTCCGAGCGCTCGATCCGGCTGATGTTCCTGGCCACCGCCGTGAAGACCTCCGAGCGTCAGTTCCCCGAGCTGTACGACATGGTGCGCGACGCCGCGTATGTGCTGGACCTGGAGAAGGTCCCGGACCTCTACGTCAGCCAGGACCCGACGGTCAACGCGTACTGCATCGGCATCGACACCCCGATCATCGTGGTCACCAGCGGCCTGGTCGAACTGCTCGACGAGGAGGAGCTGCGCTCGGTCATCGGCCACGAGGTCGGCCACGCGATGTCCGGCCACGCCGTCTACCGGACGATGCTGCTGATCCTCACCAACATCGCCGCCCGGATCGCCTGGGTGCCGCTCGGCAACCTGGCGATCATGGCGATCGTCACCGCGCTCAAGGAGTGGTTCCGCAAGGCCGAGCTCTCCAGCGACCGGGCCGGCCTGCTCGCCGGGCAGGACCTCCAGGCGTCCATGCGGGCCCTGATGAAGCTGGCCGGCGGCCACAACCTGGCCGAGATGAACGTCGACGCCTTCCTGGAGCAGGCCGAGGAGTACGAGAAGGCCGGCGACCTGCGCGACGGTGTGCTCAAGCTGCTCCAGGTGCTGCCGCAGAGCCACCCGTTCGCGGTGGTCCGGGTCGCCCGGCTGAAGAAGTGGGCGGAGAGCGACGAGTACCGCTCGATCCTGGCCGGCGCCTACCCGCGCCGCACCGACGACCCCGACGCCTCGGTCGGCGAGCAGTGGAAGGCCGCCGCCGACCACTACAGCAGCTCGGTGAAGGAGAGCAAGGACCCGCTGATGGGCCTGATCCGCGACGTCGCCGGCGGCGCGGCCACGGTCGGCGGCAAGCTCCGCGACACCTTCGCCGGTGCCGCGCGTAGCAACGGCTCCACGCCCCGCGACGGGCAGGACGGCCACGGCTCCCGCGACCAGGACTGACGCCGCCCCGCCCGACGGCCCCCGGCCCGCCGCCGGGGGCCGTCGGCGCGTCCGCTCCCGGTGGCGGGCCGCTCAGCCGCCCGCCAGCACCGCGCAGACCTGCCAGGCCGGGCGGGCGTGGTTGCCCGGGTCGACCGCCGTCGGCGCGGGCGCCGCGGTGCCGTCCGGTCCGGCCAGCACCGGCTGGACGAAGGCCGCCAGCGAGCCGCTGCACGGCACCGGCCCGGCCTGGAGCACCGAGTCCACCAGCCGCAGCTGGGCGGAGGCCAGGTCGATCCGGTCGAACTGGAAGGTCAGCTGCCGCCGCACGGTCTCCAGCGTCACCGGCGCGCCGCTCGGCGCCCCGGCCGGCTTCAGCGCGTAGACGAAGGTGTGGTCGGTGGTGATCTGCAGCGTGCTGCTGTCCGCCTCGTCGATCCGCATCGCGCCCGCCACCTTCACGCTGTCGGCCGCCAGCGCGACCTGCGTCGGGTCGAAGCGGACCACCCAGCCGGTCAGCGCGTGGTGGCGGTCGTCGATGGGCTGGGACACGCTCGTGTCGAACTGGGCCTGCTCGCCTGGCGTGACGAAGGCCCGCACGTCGGCGGTGGCCCCCTGGACCAGGGCCGCCGGCGCGAGCGAGGAGGCGACCAGGTAGCGCTGCACGGTGTCGAGCGCCTTGGTCACCTCGACCCTGCTGAAGTGCTCGGTGGCCGCCCCCGCGGGTGTGCCGAGACCGATGGCGCCGTCGCCGTATCCGGCCGGCAGCGCGGCGAACGGACTGGCCGGGTCGGCGACCGGCCGGACCGCCGAAGCCGGGCTCAACGCCACCAGGCTGACGGTCAGTTGGCTGCCCTCGGGGCGGGCGGTCTGCCGGTTCGGAGCGCTGATGCCGAAGTACACGGCGGCCGCGAAGGCCAGCAGGATCAGCAGCAGCAGTGCGAGCGCCTGCCGCGGCACGGTGCCCAGCGGTCCGAGCCGCACGCGCGTCCGGGTCGCCCGGCCGAACGAGCCGGCCAGCCGCTCCCGGGCGGACAGCTCCTGGATGCGGGCAGCCCGGACGAACGATTCGTCGAACACGACGGACCGGTACTCGTCCTCGTTTCCGGAACCACCGTCGGGCGCACCCTCCGGAGGCTCTCGCGGGTCACCCATGACACCAGGGTAAGACGCACCGGCGCCCCGCCACGAGGGCGCCCGCGCACATTCCCGGGGACGCCGCGTGACCGCCCGCCCGGGGGCGCACCACCCTCAGCGGATCAGCCCGCCGGTGCGGTGACCACGAGCGACGGCTCGGCCGGCGAGGAGGCCGGGTCGGCCCCGACGCTGCTGCTGCCGGACTCGGGCCGCCGGGGCGTGCCACTGCCGGCCCCGCCCACGCCCTGGTAGACCGCCGCGACCGCCACCGCGACCAGGCTCACGCCCATGATCACGGCGAGCACCCAGGCCACCGGCCGGTGCCAGCGCTGCTGGGCGACGTAGCGCCCGCTGGACGCCCGCACCGGATCGTAGCCGCCGGCCCGGCCCCACCGGCGGGTCCGGCGCCCGGCCGCCCGGCCGGGGCCCGACCACGGGTCGGGGTAGAGGCGGTCGTCGTCGAGCCCGCTCGGGTACGGGCGCAGCTCCAGCGGGAGCCCGTCACCGACCGGGACGTCATAGCCCCAGCCCGCCACCGCCGCGTCCGGCTCGAACCGGGCCTCGGCGGCGGCGAGCTGCCGCTCCTTGGCCGTCGGCTCGTGCACGGCGGCGGAGCGGACGAAGGCCTCATCGAAGACCACGGTGGCGAACTCGTCGTCCGCACCACCGTGGTCGGCGCCGTCGGGGTACGGCAAGCCCCCCACATCCTCAGCCACGGATTCAGCGTATTACCGGGCGGGCGTTTTGTCTGTGGCTCCTCGCAGTTGGTCCGTCACACGTGTGACGGACCGCCGTGCGGCCGGGCTCAGCCGGCGTCGGCCGCGCCGCCCACGGTCTGCGTCGCCTCGCCCCGGACGTGCCCGTCACCAGTGACGATGTACTTGGTGCTGGTCAGCTCGGGCAGGCCCATCGGGCCGCGGGCGTGCAGCTTCTGGGTCGAGATGCCGATCTCGGCGCCGAATCCGAACTCACCGCCGTCGGTGAACCGGGTCGAGGCGTTGACGGCGACCGTGGTGGCGTCGACCAGCTGGGTGAAGCGGCGGGCGGCGGCCTGCGAGGTGGTGACGATGGCCTCGGTGTGGCCGGAGGACCAGCGGCGGATGTGCGCGACGGCGGCGTCCAGCGAGGGCACCACGGCGGCCGCCAGGTCGTAGGAGAGGTACTCGGTCTCCCAGTCCTCCTCGGTGGCCGGCACGACGGTGGCGGGCGAGCCCTCGGCGGCCTTGAGCACCGCGTCGTCGCCGTGCACCGTGACCCCGGCGCCGGCCAGGGCGGCCAGCGCGAGCGGCAGGAAGGTGTCCGCGATGTCCTGGTGGACGAGCAGGGTCTCGGCGGAGTTGCAGACGCTGACCCGCTGGGCCTTGGAGTTCAGCAGGATGCCGACGGCCATCGCCGGGTCGGCCTGCGCGTCCACGTAGACGTGGCAGTTGCCGGTGCCGGTCTCGATCACGGGGACGGTCGAGCCCTCGACCACGGTCCGGATCAGCGAGGCGCCGCCGCGCGGGATCAGCACGTCCACCAGGCCGCGGGCGCGCATCAGCTCCTGGACGGAGTCCCGGCTCTCGCCCGGGACGAGCTGGACGGCGTCGGCGGGCAGGCCGGCCGAGGCCACGGCGTCGCGCAGCACCGCGATCAGCGCGGTGTTGGAGCGGTACGCGGAGGCCGAGCCGCGCAGCAGCACCGCGTTGCCGGACTTCAGGCAGAGCGCGGCGGCGGCCTCCCTGGCTCGGCGCGCTACGGCGAGGACGGGGCTGTCGGCGGTGGCGAGGTCGCTGGTCATGCGCCAAGGGTAGCGACTGCACGACCGCCGCCCGCCGGGTATTTCGCCCGGTGAGACGCCGGACCGGGCCCGGCGGCGGGGGCTCAGTACGGGTGGACACCGCCCAGCTGCGGGGGCGGGTCGCCGAAGCCCTCGGCGACCCGCTTGTGGTAGGTCGCCCGGTCGACCACCTCCAGGCCGACGATCTCCCACGGCGGCAGCTTCGCCGTCGCCTTGTGCTCGCCCCACAGCCGCAGCGCGATCGCCGCCGCGTCGTGGAGGTCCCGGGCCTGCTCCCAGTAACGGATCTCCGCGTGGTCGGCGGCGTAGCGGGCGGTCAGGAAGAACGAGTGGTCGTGTGCCAGCCGCTCCAGCCCGGCCCGCAGTTCGGACAGCGGGGTGACCTGCCCGGAGACGCTCAGCACCACGTGCCAGAGCCGGGCCTGCTCGGGCACGGCGGGCGGGTCGCCCGCGCCCCGTTGGTCCGGCCGGACGCCGCGCGCCGGGCCGGGCCCCTGGGGCGGCTCACCGGCGGGTCCGGCGGGGCCCTCGCTCCCGCGTCCGCCGTCGATGCTGGTCAGCCGCCGGCCCGCCGTTCCTCCGGTCAGCGCTGCCTCGCGCCTGCGTTCCACCGGCGGCCTCCTGTTCGGCGATGTCGTGTCGTCGTGCCCGCCGGCCCCGGCCCGGCGTGTACGGCTGAGCCCTCCTCGCCCGCGGCCGGGCGTTCACCTCGTGCGGTGCCGCCCGTGCCGCCCGCGGCAGGGTCAGCCGCGCAGGACGACCAGGTCGTCGCGGTGGACGACCTCCCGCTCGTACGCGGCGCCGAACTCCTGGGCCAGGTCGCGGGTGGACCGGCCGAGCAGGCGGGGCAACTCCCTCGCATCAAAGTTGACCAGTCCGCGCGCCACGATGTGGCCGTTTTCGGCAAGAAGGTCGACCGGATCGCCCGCGGCGAACTCGCCGTCGACCTTGGTGACCCCGGCGGGCAGCAGTGAGGCGCCCCCGGAGACGACCGCCTCCACCGCCCCGTCGTCCAGGTGCAGGGAGCCCCGCGGGCTGCTGGCGTGGGCCAGCCAGAGCAGCCGGTCGGAGGAGCGGCTGCCGGTGCGCAGGAACAGGGTGCCGGTGGGCCGGCCGGCCAGCGCGTCGGCGGCCTGGCTGGCGGCGGTGAGCACCACGGGGATGCCGGCGCCGGTGGCGATCCGGGCCGCCTCGACCTTGGTGACCATGCCGCCGGTGCCGACGCCGGCCTTGCCCGCGCTGCCGATCTCGATTCCGTCGAGGTCGTGCGGGCCGGCCACCTCGGCGATCCGGCTGGTGCCGGGGCGGCTCGGGTCGCCGTCGTAGAGGCCGTCCACGTCGGAGAGCAGCACCAGGAGGTCGGCCCGGACGAGGTGGGCGACCAGTGCGGCCAGCCGGTCGTTGTCCCCGAACTTGATTTCGGCGGTGGCGACGGTGTCGTTCTCGTTGACGATCGGCATGGCGCCCATCGCGAGCAGCTGGTCGAGCGTCCGGTAGGCGTTGCGGTAGTGGGCGCGGCGGCTGGCGTCCTCGGCGGTCAGCAGCACCTGGCCGACCCGGATGCCGTACCGGGCGAAGGAGGCGGTGTAGCGGGCGACCAGCAGGCCCTGGCCGACGCTGGCGGCGGCCTGCTGGCGGGCGAGGTCCTTGGGCCGCCGGTCGAGGCCGAGCGGGGCGAGGCCGGCCGCGATGGCGCCGGAGGAGACCAGGACCACCTCCGGGGAGTCCGGGCGGCTGCGGATCTTGGCGAGCGCGTCGACCAGGGCGTCGACCCGGTCGGCGTCCAGGCCGCCGGCCGCCGTGGTGAGTGAGGAGGAGCCGACCTTGACGACGATCCGCCGGGCGGTCAGCACCTCCTCCCGCAGTGAGTCCTCGCTCATCTCGCTGTACGCCCTTCCGGTGTGTTGCGGACAACGGCGGACCCGGGCCCTGCCGTCCTCCGCAATCTACGCGATCTGCGCAGTCCGCCCGCAGGGCATTTCACCGGCTGGACCCGGCCCGGCCGCGGCCTCGCCACGGGGCGTCCGGCAACCGGGCCGCGCGGAACGGCCCCTGACCGGACGTCAGCCCGGGGTGGGGCGGCCTCCCGCCGGGCGCACCCGCGCCTGCGGCCCCGTACGGGCCGGGCGGCGGCGCACGGACGGGACGGGCCCGCTCCCCCTCGGCGCAGTGACGTCCCACCGGTCGGGGGGAACAACGCGGCCCCGCCACCCGGGACGGTGGCGGGGCCGCACTGCGGTTCAGCGCCGAGGCTCAGCGCTGCGGTTCAGGCTGGTCAGTCCTCGTCGTCGTCGCCCTCGATGGCCGCCTGGCGGCCGCTGGAGAGCGCCTCGAAGGCGAGGAACTCGGACTCGGCCGCGTCCCGGCCCTTCTGCTTCTCGCGGCGGCGGTCGACCGCCGGGCGCGGGTTCTCGAAGCGGTGGTCCTCACCACGGCGGCCGAGCATCTCCGCACCAGCGGCCATGGTCGGCTCCCAGTCGAAGACGACGGCGTTCTCCTCCGGGCCGATGATGACGGTGTCGCCCTCGTGGGCGCCGACCTTCCAGAGCCTGTCCTCGATGCCGAGGCGGGCCAGCCGGTCGGCGAGGTAGCCGACGGCCTCGTCGTTGGAGAAGTCGGTCTGGCGGACCCAGCGCTCCGGCTTGACGCCGCGGATGCGGTAGGCGCCGTCCTCCTCGGTGATCGTGAAGCCCTCGTCGTCCACGGCCGTCGGCCGCAGCACGATCCGGGTGGACTCCTCCAGCGGCTTGGCGGCCCGGGCCTCGGCGACGATCTGCGCCATCGCGAAGCTGAGCTCGCGCAGGCCCTTGCGGGAGGCGGCGGAGACCTCGAAGACACGGTAGCCGCGCTCCTCCAGCGAGGCGCGGGTGAGGTCGGCGATGTCCTGGCCGTCCGGCACGTCGACCTTGTTGAGCGCCACCAGGCGCGGCCGGTCTTCCAGACCGCCGTACTGGGCCAGCTCGGCCTCGATGGTCTCCAGGTCGGTCAGCGGGTCGCGGCCGGGCTCCAGGGTGGCGCAGTCCAGCACGTGGACCAGCACCGAGCAGCGCTCGACGTGCCGCAGGAACTCCAGGCCGAGGCCACGGCCCTGGCTGGCGCCCGGGATCAGGCCGGGGACGTCGGCGACGGTGTAGACGGTGTCGCCGGCGGTGACCACGCCGAGGTTGGGGATCAGGGTGGTGAAGGGGTAGTCCGCGATCTTCGGCTTGGCCGCGGAGAGCACCGAGATCAGCGAGGACTTGCCCGCGCTCGGGTAGCCCACCAGGGCCACGTCGGCGACGGACTTGAGCTCCATGACGATGTCACGGGATTCGCCGGGCTCGCCGAGCAGCGCGAAGCCGGGCGCCTTGCGGCGGGCCGAGGCCAGCGCCGCGTTGCCCAGGCCGCCGCGGCCGCCGGCGGCGGCGACGAAGCTGGTGCCGTGGCCGACCAGGTCCGCGAGGACGTTGCCCTGCCGGTCCATGACGACGGTGCCGTCCGGCACCGACAGTACGAGGTCCTGACCCTCGGCGCCGGTGCGGTTGCCGCCCGCGCCGGGCTTGCCGTTGGTCGCCTTGCGCTTGGGCGAGTGGTGGTACTCCAGCAACGTCGTGATCTGGGCGTCCACGGTCAGGATGACGCTGCCGCCCTCCCCGCCGTTGCCGCCGTCGGGGCCTCCCAGCGGCTTGAACTTCTCCCGGTGCACGGAGGCGCAGCCGTGGCCCCCGTTACCCGCGGCGACGTACAGCTCGACGCGGTCCACGAAGGTGGTCATGGGTGTGCCTCCAGTGCGAAGAAAGTGTTGACCTGCTGTAAAGCATGAAGGGTGGACCGGATCATCCCGGCCCACCCTTCATTGTGAGTCTTGTCAGACTCAGGCCTCGACGGCCACGATGTTGACGACCTTGCGGCCGCGACGGGTACCGAACTGCACGGCACCGGCGGTCAGCGCGAACAGGGTGTCGTCGCCACCACGGCCGACGTTGGCGCCCGGGTGGAAGTGGGTGCCACGCTGGCGGACGATGATCTCGCCGGCGTTGACGGTCTGGCCGCCGAAGCGCTTGACGCCGAGGCGCTGGGCGTTCGAGTCACGGCCGTTACGGGTAGAGCTTGCGCCCTTCTTGTGTGCCATCTCGCTATCCCCTTACTTGCTGACGGAGTCGATGCTCGTGATCCGCACAGCGGTGTGACGCTGGCGGTGACCCTGGCGACGACGGTAGCCGGTCTTGTTCTTGTAGCGCAGGATGACGATCTTGTCGCCCTTGGTCTGGTCGACCACCTCGGCGTGAGCCTTCACGCCGGCCAGCACCCACGGGTCGGAGGTGACGGCGTCACCGTCGACGACCAGGATGGTGGAGAGCTCCACCGAGTCACCCGGCTTGGCCTCGATACGGTCAATCTCCAGCACGTCGCCGACGGCGACCTTGTGCTGGCGGCCGCCTGCGCGAACGATCGCGTACATGCGGTACCCCATTTCCTAACTCGGTCGGAGCTCCTGATGCCAGCCACCTGGGTACGGACACAGGGGCCTCTCCCCGACACCTCTGACGAGGGCCCGGAAGGTGATGTGCTCGGGAGCAAGGCGTAGACACGCCGAGGGTCAAGAATACGGACCGGCCGCCGCAGGGGCAAACCGGACCGTACGGGCCCGGGGGCGGGCGGTGACCCGCCCCCGGACCGCGGGCACTACTCGGCTGCCGAATCACCCTCGGCGGCCGCGGCCTTCTTGGCCGCCGCGCTGGTCCGCTTGGTGGCGGTCTTGCGGGCGGTGGTCTTCTTCGCGGCGGCCGCCGTGGTCTTCTTGGCGGCCGTCTTCTTCGCGGCGGTCTTGCGCGCGGCCCGCTTCTTCGGCGCCGGCGCCTCCTCGGCGGGCTCCTCGGTCGGAGCCTCCGCGGGGGCCTCGGCAACCTCGACGACCTCGGCGGCGGCCTCGGCCGGAGCCTCGGTGACCGGCTCGGCCTCGGCGGGCGTCTCGGCGGGCGTCTCGGCCGGAGCCTCAGGAGCCTCGGCCGGCGCCTCGGCGGCCGAGAAGGCCGCCTCCAGCGCCGCGTCGGCCCGCGCCTGGAGCACCACGATCTCGGCCTCGGCGGGCGCACCGGCCGGAGCCGTCGCCTTGCGCACCGCACGACGGCGGGTGCGGCCGGCGGGCGCCGCGGGGGCGGCCGGGATCTCGACCAGGCTCGGCTGGGCCGGCGCCTCGGCGGCGGCCTCGGCCACCGGCTCGGCGACGACCTCGGACGGGGCCTCGGCCGCCGGCACCTCGATCGCCAGCTGGCCCTCGATCTCCTCGCGGATCTCCTCGCGCTCGGGCGCCTCGGTGGCCGCCTCGACGGCCTCCACGCCCTCCACGCCCGCCTCGGCGGCCTGGAGCTCCTCCTGGGACGCCCCGCCCTTGCCCCGGCGCCGGCGCTTGCCGCCGCCCGCGCCCGCCTCGCCGGCCGGAGCCGCCGGAGCGTGCACGTGGGTGCTCGGCTGCTCCATGTGGACGATCACGCCGCGGCCGTTGCAGTGCACGCAGGGCTCGGAGAAGGACTCCAGCAGGCCCTGGCCGACCCGCTTGCGGGTCATCTGCACCAGGCCCAGCGAGGTGACCTCGGCCACCTGGTGCTTGGTCCGGTCCCGGCCCAGGCACTCCAGCAGGCGGCGCAGCACCAGGTCGCGGTTGGACTCCAGCACCATGTCGATGAAGTCGATCACGATGATGCCGCCGAGGTCGCGCAGCCGCAGCTGGCGCACGATCTCCTCGGCCGCCTCGATGTTGTTCCGGGTGACGGTCTCCTCGAGGTTCCCGCCCTGGCCGACGAACTTGCCGGTGTTGACGTCGATGACGACCATCGCCTCGGTGCGGTCGATCACCAGCGAACCGCCGCTGGGCAGCCAGACCTTGCGGTCCAGTGCCTTCATCAGCTGCTCGTCGATCCGGTAGGTGGCGAAGACGTCCACCTCGGAGGTCCACCGCTGGAGCCGCTCGGTGAGGTCCGGGGCCACGTTGGAGACGTAGTCGTGGATGGTGCTCCACGCCTCGGTGCCGGAGACGATGACCTTGGTGAAGTCCTCGTTGAAGATGTCGCGGACGACCCGGACGGTCATGTCCGGCTCGCCGTACAGCAGCGCGGGGGCGTTGCCGGTCGCGGCCTTCTTCTGGATGTCCTCCCACTGCTGCTGGAGGCGCTGGACGTCGCGGGTCAGCTCCTCCTCGGAGGCGCCCTCGGCGGCGGTGCGCACGATGACGCCCGCGTCGTCCGGGACGATCTTCTTGAGGATCTGCTTCAGGCGGGCCCGCTCGTTCTCCGGCAGCTTGCGGGAGATGCCGGTCATCGAGCCCTCGGGCACGTACACCAGGTAGCGGCCGGGCAGCGAGATCTGGCTGGTCAGGCGGGCGCCCTTGTGGCCGATCGGGTCCTTGGAGACCTGCACCAGCACGGACTGGCCGGACTTCAGCACCGACTCGATCCGGCGCGGGCCGCCGTGGCCGCCCAGCGAGCCGAAGTTGACCTCGCCGGCGTACAGCACCGCGTTGCGGCCCTTGCCGATGTCGACGAAGGCGGCCTCCATCGACGGCAGCACGTTCTGGACCTTGCCCAGGTAGACGTTGCCGACGTACGAGGTGGCCTGCTCCTTGTTGACGTAGTGCTCGACCAGCACGCCGTCCTCGAGGACGCCGATCTGGGTGCGCTGGCCGTTCTGGCGCACCACCATGACGCGCTCGACCGACTCGCGGCGGGCCAGGAACTCGGCCTCGGTGATGATCGGCACCCGGCGGCGGCCCAGCTCGCGGCCCTCGCGACGGCGCTGCTTCTTCGCCTCCAGGCGGGTGGAGCCCTTGATGGACTGCACCTCGTCCGGGTCGAACGACGGCTCGGTCGAGCGGCGGCGCGGCTCGCGCACCTTCACGACCGTGCGGACGCCGTCCTCGGTGGTCTCGGCGGCCTCGGTGGCGCCGGCCTCACCGCTGCGGCGGCGACGGCGACGACGGCGGCGGGACGAGGCCAGGCCGGCGGACAGGTCGTCCTCCTCCTCACCCTCCTCGTCCTCGACGGCGACCGGCTCCTCGACGGGCTGCTCGGCCTCGGCCGTCTCGGCCTCGAACTCCTCGGCCTCGCCACGACGGCGGCGGCGGCCGCCCCGACGGCGACGGCGGGACGGACGGCCGTCCTCCCACTCGTCCTCGGCCTCCGGGCCGGTGGCGGCGGGCGCCTCGACGGCGGCCGGAGCCTCCACGGCGGGCGCCGGGACCGGCTCCTCGACGACCGGCGCGGCCGGCGCGGCCTGGACTGCCTGGACTGCCTGGGCGGCCGGCGCTGCCTGGGCGGCGGCCTTGCGGCGGGACGGGGTCTGCACCCGCACCTGGGTGCGGGTGCGACGACGACGGCCGACGCCGCTGTACTCGAACTCGTCCTCGTCCTCGGTGGCCTGCACGGCCGGCGCCGCGGCCGGGGTCTCGGCCGGAGCGGCGGCGGCAGGCTGCGCGGCGGCGGGCTGCGCGGCCGGGGCGACGAAGGGGGCCGGCTCCTGGAAGACCGGGGCCTGGAAGATCGCGGTGGACGGGCGGACCGCGCGGCGGCGCACCCGCTGCGGCGGCTCGGCCTCGGCGGCCACGGGGGCCGGGGCGGGCTCCGGCGCGGCGGCCGGCCCGGGCGCGACGACCTCGGCCTCCTCCTCGGCGGGCGCCTCCTCGGCGACCGGCTCCTCGGCCGGGGCCTCCTCGACGACCGGCGCGGCCTCGACCACGCGGCGGCGGCGGGCACGACGGGCCGGCGCGGCCGGGGCCTCCTCGGCGGGCGCGGCCGGCGCGGCGGGAGCCTCGACGGCGGCGGGCTCCTCGACGGGCGCGGCCGGGGCGGCCGGCTCCTCGGCGGCGGGCGCGCTGACCGGCGCCTCGGCACGCTTGCGGGTCCGGCGGGCCCGGGCGGGCTTCTCCGCGACCGGCTCGGCCTCGGCGGCGGGCTCCTGCGCGGAAGCGGCCTCGGCGGCCTCCGGCGCGGTGACGACGATCGGGGTGGCCTCCGGCGCCCCGGCGGGGGCCTCGGCACGCTTGCGGGTCCGGCGGGCCCGGACCGGCTTCTCCGCGACCGGCTCGGCCTCGGCGGCGGCAGGCGCGGCCTCGGCGGCGGGCGCCGCGGCGGGCGTCTCGGCCGGGATCACCGTCTCGGCGGCCTCGGCGGCCGCTCCCTGCGGGGTGCCCGCCGGGCGGGACACCGCCCGGCGACGACGGCGCGGCGGCGCGGCGGACGCGCCCTCGCCACCGGCGACGGCGGACTCGTTCTGTTCCGTTGCCGCAGACTGCTGCGGATCGGTGTTATCGAGCATGCGGGTGGATCTCCCGTCAGGCCCCCGGGCTCCGCATCCGGGCACGGCAGGGCACCGATGGCCGGCCGGCATCCCTACGGATGCTCGGGCCGGACCCTTTCCCGGTGCCGCCGTGCGGACGCGAGGCCGCACAGGGGCTCGTAGTCTCGCTCGGCGCCCCGCCCTCGGCGGGGTGTCGAAAGTCTTCTGGTCTGACCAGTCTTCTGAGGTTTTCCCAAGCTGCGCCGTCCCCCAACCCCGGGTGGCTCCCGGACGGGGTCCTCGGGCCCGCCGACCATCGGGGTCGGCGGGCCACAAGAGGCCGGCCTGTGCTTCGACGACGCTCGCTCCCCTGGGGAGCCGCGGGGGCCTGGAGGACCAGCGGGCCCAGTGGGTACTGGCCCCGGCCTCCGCCCGCTAGGCGGACGCGGTTGCGCGCGGCTCGCCGGCCGCCACTGGGCCGGCCGGGGCCGCGGCGCGGTCGAGCGCCAGCGGGTCGGTCACCGTGCCGGTCTCCTCGTCGAGCGGCCCCTGCGCCAGCCTGGTCACCTCTGCGGGGACCGGCGGCGCCAGGTCGGCCGTCGCACGGAGACCGGACAATACGTCGTCGGGTCGTACGGCGGGTGTGGCGTGTCGTACTACCAGGCGCAGTATCGCACAGGGACGGCCGGTCCGAACATCGCGGGCCCCATCGCCCTCCGCGTCCGCACCGCCGTCGACCTGCGGCGGGAGGATTTCCAGCGCCGCCACCGCACCGCGCGCGTCGAAGACCCGCACGCCGTTCTTGGTGAGGCGTTCGACCTCGACCCGCTCCTCGGCCAGGAAGAGCCCGGCCGCGCGGGCCGCCTCCTCCCGGGTGACACCGTCCAGGCGGACCTGCCACTCGGAGGCCTCCAGGCGCTCCACGAAGTTCGGCGTCCGGACCTCGACGGCGTCGATGACGTCCAGGCCGCCGGGCAGCGACTCGTCGAGCTGCGCACGCAGCTCCTCCGGGTCGCGGGCCGCGGCGAGCCCGATCTCCAGGTACTCCGCCTCGCTCGCCACCCCGGTCGGAGCGGCGTTGGCGTAGGACACCTTCGGGTGCGGGGTGAAGCCTGCCGAATAGGCCATCGGCACGGCCGACCGGCGCAGAGCGCGCTCGAAGGCGCGCTGGAAGTCGCGGTGGCTGGTGAAGCGGAGCCGGCCGCGCTTGGTGTAGCGGAGACGAATCCGCTGCACCGTCGGCGCGGGCGGCGGACCGTCGGGCGTACGGCGTGCCAGGGTCGCTCAGTCCTTAGTCAGTTGTCCCCGTCCGGCGCGGCGTCTGTGCACCGCTGGCCGGACTCTGTCACCTCAAAGGGTACGCGCCCGGCCGGACCACTCGCTCCGCCCCTGGTCAGCCCGGACACGACGACCCCCGCCCGGAGGGATCCGGACGGGGGTCGCAGGAGGCGCGGGAACTACTTGACGACCGTCAGCGGCAGCAGCTTCTTGCCGGTCGGGCCCACCTGGATGTGGGTGTCCATCTGAGGACACACCCCGCAGTCGAAGCACGGGGTCCAGCGGCAGTCGTCGACCTCGACCTCTTCGAGGGCGTCCTGCCAGTCCTCCCAGAGCCAGTCCTTGTCGAGGCCGCTGTCCAGGTGGTCCCAGGGCAGCACCTCCTCGTAGGTCCGCTCGCGGGTGGTGTACCAGTCGACGTCGACGCCGGTGCCGGCCAGGCCCTTCTCGGCCGAGGCCATCCAGCGGTCGTAGGAGAAGTGCTCGCGCCAGCCGTCGAAGCGGCCGCCGTCCTCGTAGACGGCGCGGATGACGGCGCCGATCCGGCGGTCGCCGCGGGAGAGCAGGCCCTCGACGATGCCGGGCTTGCCGTCGTGGTAGCGGTAGCCGATGTTCTTGCCGTACTTGCGGTCGCCGCGGATGGAGTCGCGCAGCTTGGCCAGGCGGGCGTCGGTGTCCTCGGCGGAGAGCTGCGGGGCCCACTGGAACGGCGTGTGCGGCTTGGGCACGAACCCGCCGATGGAGACGGTGCAGCGGATGTCGTTCTGGCCGGTGACCTCGCGGCCCTTCTGGATGACGTTCTTCGCCATCTCGCCGATCTGGAGCACGTCCTCGTCGGTCTCGGTGGGCAGGCCGCACATGAAGTACAGCTTCACCTGGCGCCAGCCGTTGCCGTACGCGGTGGCGACGGTGCGGATGAGGTCCTCCTCCGACACCATCTTGTTGATCACCTTGCGCATGCGCTCGCTGCCGCCCTCGGGGGCGAAGGTGAGGCCCGAGCGGCGGCCGTTGCGGCTCAGCTCGTTGGCGAGGTCGATGTTGAAGGCGTCGACGCGGGTGGACGGCAGCGACAGGCCGATCTTGTCCTCGCTGTAGCGGTCCGCCAGGCCCTTGGCGATGTCACCGATCTCGGTGTGGTCGGCGCTGGACAGCGACAGCAGGCCGACCTCCTCGAAACCGGTCGCCTTGAGCCCGCGCTCCACCATCTCGCCGATGCCGGTGATGCTTCGCTCCCGCACGGGGCGCGTGATCATGCCGGCCTGGCAGAAGCGGCAGCCGCGGGTGCAGCCGCGGAAGATCTCGACGGACATCCGCTCGTGCACGGTCTCGGCGAGCGGGACCAGCGGCTGCTTCGGGTAGGGCCACTCGTCGAGGTCCATGACGGTGTGCTTGGAGACCCGCCACGGCACCCCGGGCGCGTTCGGCACGACGCGGCCGATCCGGCCGTCGGCCAGGTACTCCACGTCGTAGAACTTGGGCACGTACACCCCGCCGGTGCGGGCCAGGCGCAGCAGCAGCTCGTCGCGCCCGCCCGGGCGGCCCTCGGCCTTCCAGCCGCGGATCAGCTCGGTGATGTCCAGCACGGCCTGCTCGCCGTCGCCGACGACCGCGCAGTCGATGAAGTCCGCGATCGGCTCGGGGTTGAACGCCGCATGGCCGCCGGCCAGGACGATCGGGTCCTCGTCGGTGCGGTCCTTCGCCTCCAGCGGGATGCCCGCGAGGTCGAGCGCGGTCAGCATGTTGGTGTAGCCGAGCTCGGTGGAGAAGGAGAGCCCGAACACGTCGAAGGCCTTCACCGGACGGTGGGCGTCCACGGTGAACTGCGGGACGTCGTGCTCGCGCATCAGCGCCTCGAGGTCCGGCCAGACGCTGTAGGTCCGCTCGGCCAGCACGCCCTCGCGCTCGTTGAGCACCTCGTAGAGGATCATGACGCCCTGGTTGGGGAGGCCGACCTCGTAGGCGTCGGGGTACATCAGCGCCCAGCGGACGTCGCAGGCGTCCCAGTCCTTGACGGTCGAGTTGAGCTCGCCGCCGACGTACTGGATCGGCTTCTGGACGTGCGGGAGGAGGGCCTCCAGGCGTGGGAAGACCGATTCGACAGTCATGTACTAGGAACCCTTACGAGTTTGAGCGGTGCCGCGCGCATCGACTCCCGGTCGGGGCGGCGGGCGGCGTCTGGGAGGGGTGACCCTCAAGGGTAGCCGAATCCGCGGGCCACCCGGCCGGGCCTCGGGCCCCGCCCGCGGGGGCGCGGGCCCGCTCACCGACCGTTGACAGCCCCGGACGGACCGTGCCGTACTGTCAGAGCCCTGCCTGAATCCCCAGCTCGCCACCGGGACAAGGAAGTTGACATGTACGACGGCACCGCCGGCGGTCCCCGGCCGCCTCTGACCGCAGTGCCGCGCCGGGAAGCGACGGGCTACCCGACGGTGGCCCGTGCGGTCGCGGCCGCGCGGCGGCTGGCCCGGCTGCGCCCGGAGCGCTGCCGGCTGCGCGAGGTGGGGCGCTCCCGGGCCGGCCGTCCGCTGGTCGTGCTCTCGGTCGACGAGGGCGAGCGGGCCGTCCTGGTGGTCGGCGGGCCGCACCCCAACGAGCCGGTGGGGGTGGCGTCCGCGCTGCGCCTGGCCGAGCGGCTGCTGGAGCTGCCGCCGCGGCCTGGGGTGGCCTGGCACGTGCTGCTCTGCCTGGACCCGGACGGCGCCGCGCTGAACGAGGGCTGGCTGGGCGGCCCGCTGACCGCCGCGCGGCACTACGAGCACTTCTTCCGGCCGTCCTTCGACGAGCAGCCCGAGCTGATGCCGCCGCCGGACGGCGGCATCCCGCCGCTGCCGGAGAGCCTGGCGCTGACCGGGCTGATCGACGAGCTGCGGCCGGTGCTCCAGTGTTCGCTGCACGGGGTGGACTTCGGTGGTGCGTTCGTCCAGCTGACGCGGCCCGTCGCGGGCCTGCCGGAGCGTTTCGCCCGGTCGGTGGCGTGCGGCGGCATCCCGCTGGACGTCGACTCCTACGACGCGGTGGGCTGGGACCGTCCGGCCCCAGGTGCGTACGTGATGCCGGCGCCGGGTGCCGGCTCGCTGGTCCTGCCGGACCGGCCCGAGCACTCCACCTGGTCGCACGCGGCCCGGTACGGCGGGGTGACGGCCGTGCTGGAGGTGCCGATGTGGGCCGTCGAGGAGGTCCGCGACGGCGGGCAGCACCCGCAGGCCGGCGCCGCCGTCCGGGCCGCCGCCGCCACCCTGGGTGCCCGGGTGGAGGTGCTGGCCGGGCTGTTGCCGCTGGTTCCCGCGCATGCCGGCACGGCGTACGGGCCGTTGCTGCGCGCCACCGAGTTCAACCTGAGGGTCTGCCCGCTGCTGGTGGACGAGCTGCGGACCGGGTGGTGCGCCACCCCGCTCTCGGTCTCCCGGGTGACCACGGCCCGGATCGTCGCGGAGCGGCTTCCGCTGCGGATCGCCTCGATGCTGTTGCGGCTGCTCGCCGACACGGGCGGCCCGGCGGTGGAGGCGGCCCGGGCGCAGGCCCGGGCCGTCGTGGCGGCGGGGCTGGTGGGGCTGGACCGGCTCGGCGCCCGCTGGGTGCCGGTGGAGACCCAGGTGGCGCACCAGGCCCGGGCGGTTCTGACCGCCGCCGACTGCGTGCTGTCCGGCTGACCCCCGCCACGCCGCGGTCCCGGGTCGTGGTCGCGCCCCCGGCCTGCGCGCCCCGGACCGCGGGCCCCGGACCGCGCACGGAGCCGCACGGAGCCGCCGGAGCCGCCGGGGCGGCAGACGACGGGCCGGCCCGGGGAGTGCCCCCGGACCGGCCCCGGTCACCGTGCTCAGGCCGCTATCGGCCGTTGGCTCTGCACCGCCTGCAACAGCCCGATCGCCACCCAGGTCGCGAACATCGACGACCCGCCGTACGAGACGAACGGCAGCGGGATGCCGGCCACCGGCATGATGCCCAGGCACATCCCGATGTTCTCGAAGCCCTGGAAGGCGAACCAGGCGACCACCCCGGCCGCCACGATCGTCCCGTAGAGGTCGGTGGCCTGCCGGGCGATCCGGCAGCCCCGCCAGAGCACCACGCCGAGCAGCACGATGATCGCCATCGCCCCGAGGAAGCCGAGCTCCTCGCCGGCGACCGTGAAGACGAAGTCGGTCTGCTGCTCCGGCACGAACTGCCCGGTGGTCTGCGTCCCGTGGAAGAGCCCCTTGCCGGTGAGCCCGCCCGAGCCGATCGCGATCCGGGCCTGGGCGGTGTTGTAGCCCACGCCCGACGGGTCCAGCGCCGGGTTGGCGAAGGCGGCGAAGCGGTCGATCTGGTACTTGCTCAGCACCCCGAGCTTCCAGATCGCCACACAGCCGCCGACCCCGGCCAGGATCAGCCCGAAGACCCAGCGGTTGGCCGCGCCGGAGGCCAGCAGGATGCCCAGCACGATGACGGCCATCACCATCACCGACCCGGCGTCCGGCATCAGCATCACGACGGCCATCGGCACCGTGGCCCAGACCAGCCCGCGGAACACCGCCCGGTTCGAGGGGAACTCCCGCTCCCCCGCGTCCACCTGGTCCGACAGCACCACGGCCATCGCCAGCACGATCGCCAGCTTGGCGAACTCGGCCGGCTGGACGGAGAAGCCGCCGCCGAGCTGGATCCAGGAGTGCTGGCCGTTGATGGTCGAGCCGAGCGGGCTCAGCGTGGCCGCCAGCAGCAGGATCACGCCGGTGTACAGGAACGGCACCACGGTGCGGAACCGGCGGCTCCCTATCCCTATCACCACCGCGCACAGCACCATCCCGATCACCACGTTGGTGAGGTGCCGGAAGAGGAAGTACTGCGGATCGCCGTGGGTCAGCGAGTCCCGCCCGCGGGTGGCCGACCACACCAGCAGCGAGCTGCCCAGGGAGAGCACCAGTGCGGACAGCAGCAGTATCCAGTCGATCCGCCAGAGCGGGGAGTCCTTGGCGAGGGCCTTCGACACCCCGCGGCGCTGCGGGGCCAGCCGCAGCTGCCGGTACGACCCGTAGGAACTCATGCGCGGCTCCTTCCCGTGCTCCGGGCCGGTTCGAGGGCGGCGTCCACCGCGGTGAGCGGGGTCGCCGGGCCGGAGGGCTGCGCCGGGTCGAGGAAGACCCGCGGAGCGCTGCCGGTCACGCCCGGGTCGCCCTGGGCGGCCGGGGAGTACGCGGCCGGCTTGATGATCGCGGTGCCGTCCGGGTTGAACTTCGGCAGCTCGGCCTGCGGCTTGGGCAGCAGCGCCTTGCCGCCGTCGACGTTGCCCTTGTCGTCCACGCCGTACAGCGCCTGGTAGATCCGGCGGATCGCGTCACCGGAACCGCCGGAGCCGGTGCCACCCTGGCTTATCGTCATCACGACCGCGTAGTCGCCGCTGTAGGTGGTCAGCCACGAGGTGGTCTGCTTGCCCTCGACCTCGGCGGTGCCGGTCTTGGCGTGCAGCTCGATCTTGCCCTGCGGCCAGCCGGCGCCGGTGAACTTCCAGGCGGCGGTGCCGCTGGTGATGACGCCGGCGGTGGCCTGGTCGATGTAGCTCAGCAGCTTCTGGTCGCCGGGGAACTTGGAGTCCTCGTGCGGGGCGATCTCGCGGACGAGATCCCCGCCCGGGCTTATCACCGCCTTGGCGACGGTCGGGCGGTAGAAGGTGCCGCCGTTGGCGAGCGCCGAGTAGATCCGGGCCATCTGGATCGGGGTGACGAGCGTGTCGCCCTGGCCGATCGCGAAGTTGACCGAGTCACCGGCGCGCATCTGGTAGCCGTCGACGCAGTTCTCCCGGGCGATCTGGTCGGAGAAGGTGTTGCCGCCCTTCTCCGCCTGCTTGCACCAGGCGTCCTTGTTGTTGTCGTAGAAGGACTGCTTCCACTGACGGTCCGGCACCCGGCCGGTGACCTCGCTGGGAAGGTCGATGCCGGTCTTGGCGCCGAGGCCGAACTGGTGGGCGGTCTTGTAGAACCAGTCCGCCGGGTCCTTCTTCGGCTTGATGCCGCCGTCCTTCATCCACTGGTCGTACGCCAGGCCGTAGAAGACGGTGTCGCAGGAGACCTCCAGCGCCTTCTCCAGGGAGATGGCGCCGAAGTTCTCGCTCTCGAAGTTCTTGAACTCGCGGCCGCCGATGGTCAGGCTCTTCGGGCAGTCGTACCGCCCGTCCAGCGAGTAACCGGCCTGCACGGCGGCGGTGGTGGAGATGACCTTGAAGGTCGAGCCGGGGGCGGACTGACCCTGTATGGCCCGGTTCAGCAGCGGGAAGTTGGACTCCTTGCTGGTCAGTGCCTGGTAGTCCTTGCCCGAGATGCCGCCCTGCCACAGGTTGGGGTCGTAGGTCGGGGCGCTGGCCATCGCGACGATCCGCCCGGTGTGCACGTCCATCACGACGGCGGCGCCGGAGTCGGCCTCGTAGTTGCGGTTGGTCACCTTGTCGAAGGTCTTGCGGGCGTCGTTCATCGCCTGCATGAGGTTGTCCTCGACGACCTTCTGCACCCGGGCGTCGATGCTGGTCACCAGGTTGTTGCCGGTCTGCGGCTCGACCGTGCCGGCGGTGCCGATCACCCGGCCGAGGTTGTCGACCTCCAGCTTGGTGATCCCGGCAGTGCCGCGCAGGTCGCGGTCGTACACCGACTCCAGGCCGGCCCGGCCGATCTGGTCGGCCGGCAGGTAGCGGTCGAGGCCGCTCTTGTCGGCCGTCTTGGAGACCTCCTCGTCGGTGACCGGCGAGAGGTAGCCGAGCACCTGGGCCATGTTGGCGCCCTCGACGCCGGTGTAGTGGCGCACGGCGGTGGGCTGCGCGGTCACCCCGGGGAAGTCCTCGCGACGCTCCATTATCTGCAGCGCCTGCTGGGTGGTCGCCTCCTTGGTGACCGGGATCGGCTGGTAGGGCGACCCGTTCCAGCAGGGCTGCTGCGTCTTGGCGTCGCAGAGCCGGACCTTCTCCTGGACGTCCTTGGCCGGCATGCCGAGCACCTCGGCGAGCCGGGTCAGCACCGCCTTGCCGCCGTCCTTCTGCTGGAGCAGCGAGGTGCGGCTGACGGAGACCACCAGCCGGGTCTCGTTGCCTGCCAGGATGCGGCCGGAGGCGTCGAGGATCTCGCCGCGCACCGCGGGCTCGACCACCTCGCGGATGTGGTTGCCGGTCGCCTTGGCGGTGTAGACGCTGGCGTTGCGGATCTGCAGGTACCAGAGCCGTCCGCCGAGGGTGGCGAGCAGCGACAGCACCAGGATCTGCAGCACCACCAGACGGATCGTCACCCGCCGGGTACGGCCGGTCTCGGGGATGTTGCTCACGTCTCGTGCGCTCCAGAGTGCGGGGGTCCGGACAAGGGGGTCGGGGTGTTGCGGACGCGGAGGGCGTTGCGGGCGCGAAGGACCTTGCGAGCGCGAAGGGCCTTGCGGGCGCGAAGGGCCTTGCGGGCGCCGGGTGTCACGGGCACGGTGTCACGCGCGGTGTCACGGGCGCTTGGCGAAGCCGAGCGAGCGCTTCTTGCGGTAGCCCGGCCCGGACGACGCCTCACGGGTGGTGCGGTAGCGGGCCAGCGTGCCCAGGCCCGGTCCGCCCTCGTCGTCCCCGGCGGCGGCGGCCACCGGGTCCTTCCCGAAGCGGCGCCCGACCAGCATCACCACGGGCACCACGAACGGCGCCAGCAGCAGGTCGTACAGCAGGGCGGTGACCACCAGGCTGCCGAGGCCGACGTGGCGGGCGGCGGTGTCGCCGACCAGGGCGCCGACCATCGCGTACAGCAGCGTCGAGGCGACCGCCGCGGCGGCCACCACCAGCAGCGCGCTGGAGACCGAGCGCTGGCGCCCGTGGTCGGGGCGCAGCAGCCCGGCGGCGTAGCCCATCAGACAGAGCACCAGGGCGTAGCGGCCGATGGCGTGGTCGGAGGGCGGTGCGAGGTCGGCGAGCAGGCCGGCCGCGAAGCCGACCAGGCAGCCGCCGGTGGGGCCGTAGACCATGGCCAGGCCGACCACGACGAGCAGCAGTATGTCCGGGGTGGCGCCCGGGAGCTGGAGCCGGCCGAAGACGCTGACCTGGAGGATCAGGCCGAGCAGGACGAGGACGGCGGAGACGGGGATGCGGGCGAGGCGCATGGCTCAGTTCCCCCCGGAGGGCTTGGCGGGCGGTGCGGCGACGGCCGGTGCCGCGGGGGCGGCGGGCGCCGCGGGTGCCTGGCCCTGCGGGGCGGGCGCGGGCGGCAGGACGGCGTCGCGCGGGTCGGTGCGCGGCGGTACCACCACCACGCCGACCAGGTCGAGCCGGGTGAACTGGACGAAGGGCTCGACCAGGACGGTCTTGGTGAGCTGGCCGGGGTTGGCCTCGACCTGGACGACCTTGCCGACCGGGACGCCGGGCACGAACGGGCGGCCGCTCTGCGATCCGAAGGTGACCATCCGGTCGCCCTCCTTCACCTGGGCCTTGCCGTTGAGCAGGGAGACCTTCATGGCGCTGGTGCCGCCGCCGGAGGCGAAGCCGATCTCGCCGCTGCCCTCCAGCCGGGCGCCGGCGCTGAAGCCGGGGTCGGAGGCGAGCAGCACGGTGGAGGTGGTCGGGGCGACGGTGGTGATCCGGCCGACCAGGCCCTGACCGTTGATCACGGTCATGTCCCGGGTCAGGCCGTCGTCGCTGCCGGCGTCGACGGTGATGGTCCAGGAGAAGCCCTGGGCCGGGCCGATCGCGATGACCTGTGCGGCCTTGACGGTGTATCCGCCGGCGCCGGCGGTGCGCAGCAGGTCGTCGAGCTGCTTGGTGCGGGCGCCGGCCGCGTCGGAGGAGGCCAGTTTCTGGCGCAGCTCGGTGTTCTCGCGGGCGAGCTGGTCGGTGCGGCCGCTGTGGGTGGCGGCGTCGCGGAAGGCGCGGACGGTGTCGGCGACCGGGTCGACCGCGGTGGCGGCGCCGCGCTCGACCGGGCCGAGGACGCCGGCCGCGGCGCGGCGGGCGCCGCCGAGCGGGGAGCTCTCACCGCCCTTGATGTCCACGGTGATCAGCGCGAAGGCGACGGCCACCAGCAGGATGAGCAGCAGCCGGCTCTCTCGTGTGTCCCTCACGGTGCTGGTACTGCCCCTTCGTACCTGGCCGCCCACCCGGGCCGTGGGGCCCGGGTGGTGGGCCGTTCAGTTGAGTTACGGGTTTCGTCGGTTGTGCTAACGGCGCGGCTGGGCGTCGAGTACCTGCTGGAGCGCCTCGAACTCCTCGACGCACTTGCCGGAGCCGAGGGCGACCGAGTCGAGCGGGTTCTCGGCGATGTGGATCGGCATGCCGGTCTCGCGGCGCAGCCGCTCGTCCAGGCCGCGCAGCAGGGCGCCGCCGCCGGTGAGGACGATGCCGCGGTCCATGACGTCGCCGGCCAGCTCGGGCGGGCACTGGTCGAGGGTGGTCTTGACAGCGTCGATGATGGAGTTGACGGGCTCGTCGATGGCCTCGCGGACCTCGGCGGCGGAGATGACGACGGTCTTGGGCAGGCCGCTGACCAAGTCGCGGCCGCGGATCTCGGCGTGCTCGTCCTTCTCGCCCTCCAGCCCGAAGGCGGAGCCGATGCTCATCTTGATCTGCTCGGCGCTGCGCTCGCCCAGGAGCAGCGAGTACTCCTTCTTGATGTGCTGGACGATGGCGTTGTCCAGTTCGTCGCCGGCGACCCGGATGGACTGGGCGGTGACGATGCCGCCGAGCGAGATGACGGCGACCTCGGTGGTGCCGCCGCCGATGTCGACGACCATGTTGCCGGTGGCCTCGTGGACGGGCAGGCCGGCGCCGATCGCGGCGGCCATCGGCTCCTCGATGATGTGCACCTGGCGGGCGCCGGCCTGCGAGGAGGCCTCGATGACGGCGCGGCGCTCGACCCCGGTGATGCCGGAGGGCACGCAGACCACGACCCGGGGGCGGGCCAGGTAGCGGCGGCGGTGGATCTTGAGGATGAAGTAGCGGAGCATCCGCTCGGTGATCTCGAAGTCGGCGATCACGCCGTCCTTGAGCGGGCGGATGGCGACGATGTTGCCCGGGGTGCGGCCGATCATCTTCTTGGCCTCGGAGCCGACTGCCAGGATTCCGCCGGTGTTGGTGTTGACCGCGACGACGGACGGCTCGTTGAGGACGATCCCCTTGCCCCTGACGTACACCAGCGTGTTGGCGGTTCCGAGGTCGATCGCCAGGTCGCGGCCGATGAACGACAGGTTGGTTGCCATGGGGTGTAGGTGCCTTCCCGGGCTCGGAGTCATTAGCGGGGGTGGACGAGAAGCATGCGCCCACGGCTTGGGCGGAAATCAGCTGACCAGCCGTACCGGGCCCTTGAGTCGCGTCCATCGTAGTCACGTCGGCCAGCACGGATGTCGGCGTGGGGCATACCGTCCATTGTCCGGAGCGTGATCGCTTCTCCGAGCATTGGGACGCCGTGTCGGCGGCCCCAGTTCCCTATTTCACGATAAGAATGCCCCGGCCGGGCCAATGGTCCCGGCCGGGGCACCCGAAGGTCCCTCGGGCGTTTCGCCCGTGGTGTTCTCAGGCGTGTGCCGGGAAGAAGATCTTGATCTCGCGCTCGGCGGACTCCGGGGAGTCGGAGGCGTGGATCAGGTTCTCGCGGGTGATCGTCGCGTAGTCGCCGCGGATGGTGCCGGCGCCGGCCTCCAGCGGGTTGGTCGCGCCGGCCAGCATGCGGATGCCGGGCACGACCTCCTCGCCCTCGACGATCAGCGCGATGGACGGGCCGGAGGTCATGAACTCCAGCAGCGGCTCGTAGAACGGGCGGCCGACGTGCTCCGCGTAGTGCTGCTCCAGCGTCGCCCGGTCGAAGGTGCGCAGCTCGACGGCGGCGAGGCGCCAGCCGGCCTTGCGCTCGATGCGGCTGATGATCTCGCCGGCCAGGCCGCGGCGGACGGCGTCGGGCTTGAGCAGGACGAGAGTGCGCTGGGACACGGTGCGTCTCCTGGGAAAATCGGTTCGGCTTGCACTCGGTTCGTGGCGCGGAGTGCGACTACCGCAGAGGTTACCTTGCGTGAGCGGCGGCTCCGGCCGCCCACCCGGGGGCTGGTCTAGGCCACCTGGGCGGCGGCGCGGGCGGCCTTGAACTCGTCGATCCTGCGGCCGTAGTGCACCGAGCACCACCACAGGCCGGCGAAGACCACTCCGAGGGCGAACATGGTCGGCAGGATGAAGCCGCTGGCGATCAGGCCGATCTGCAGCGCCCAGCCGAGTGCGACCGCACCCGGCCGGTTGATCATGCCGCAGAGTGCGATGCACAGGGCCATGACGACGCCCGTGACGGTCCAGACGGTGGCCGTCGGGATGTCGGAGAGCTGCATCGCCACCAGCCCGGCGAACATCGCCAGCAACGCCTCGCCGATCAGCGTCGAGGAGCAGAGCGTCCTCATCGTCACTTCCTCCCGAGGAGCAGGCGGGCCTCGCCCACCGTGATGACCGAACCGGTGACCAGCACCCCGGCGCCGCCGAGGTCGCCCTCCTCCTCGGCGAGGGTGACGGCGGCGGCGATGGCGTCGTCGAGCCGGGGCTCGACCTGGACGCGGTCCTCGCCGAAGATCTCGACGGCCAGGGCGGCCAGGGCGTCCACGTCCATCGCGCGGTGGGTGGAGTTCTGGGTGATCACGACCTCGGCCAGGATCGGCTCGAAGGCCTCGAGCAGGCCGGCCACGTCCTTGTCGCCGCTGGTGCCGATCACGCCGACCAGCCGGGTGAAGCCGAAGGCCTCGCCGATCGCGGCGACGGTGGCCTGGGCGCCGTTCGGGTTGTGGGCGGCGTCGAGGAGGATCGTCGGGCTGCGGCGGACGACCTCCAGCCGGCCCGGCGAGGCGACGCCGGAGAAGGCCTGGCGGACCTTGTCGACGTCGAGCTGGCCGCCGCGCGCACCGCCGACGCCGAAGAAGGCCTCGACGGCGGCCAGCGCCAGCGCGGCGTTCTGCGCCTGGTGGGCGCCGTGCAGCGGGATGAAGACGTCCTCGTACTCCTCGCCGCCGAGCCCGCGCAGCGTCACCAGCTGGCCGCCGATGGCGACCTCACGGCGGATCACGCCGAACTCCATGCCCTCGCGGGCCACGGTGGCGTCCACCTCGACGGCGCGGCGCAGGATGGACTGCGCGGCGTCCAGCTGCTGCTGGGCGACGACGGCGACGGCGCCGGTCTTGATGATCCCGGACTTCTCGACCGCGATCTCGCCGGTGGTCCCGCCCAGCTTGTCGGTGTGGTCCAGGCCGATCGGGGTGATCACCGCGACGGCGGCGTCGATCACGTTGGTGGCGTCCCAGGAGCCGCCCATGCCGACCTCGATCACGCCGACGTCCACCGGGGCGTCGGCGAAGGCGGCGTACGCCATGCCGGTCAGCACCTCGAAGAAGGACATCGGGACGGGCTGCTGCGCGTCGGTCATCTGCACGTACGGCTCGATGTCGCGGTAGACCTCGACGAACCGTTCGGGGGTGATCGGGGCACCGTCGAGGCTGATCCGCTCGGTGACGGACTCCACGTGCGGGCTGGTGTAGCGGCCGGTGCGCAGCTCGAAGGTGTTGAGCAGCTGCTCGATCATCCGGGCCGTGGAGGTCTTGCCGTTGGTGCCGGTGATGTGGATGGAGGGGAAGGACCGCTGGGGCTGGCCCAGGATGTCCATCAGCGCCTCGATCCGGTCGAGCGAGGGCTCCAGCTTGTTCTCCGGCCAGCGCTTGGAGAGCTCGGTCTCGACGTCGCGCAGGGCGTCGCCGGTGCCGGCGTCGGCGGGGCGGAGGGTGTACGGGTTCGGGTCGGCCTTGTCGCTCACGACCACAGTCTACGGAGCGCTGGCGGGCCGTCCTCACGGGGTGAGAACGGCCACTTTGCCCTGACTTCCCAGTTTGCCCCCTTTACTATTGATTCAGCGAGTTTGAGCCGCAATGAAGCATCGATTCGCAATCGCCAGGAGTCGCCAGCCTTTGATCACGAGGAGAACCGCGCCATGCTCGACACCCTGCACGACTGGATCGTGTTCCGGCAGGACGGCATCGTCCGCTTAGCCGGACTGGTCTCGCTTGCGCTCGTCGGCTACATGGCCCTCGTCTTCGGGCGCTTCCTCGTGTACTGGGCCGGCTCCCGGCACGCCTTCCGGCACGACCGCCCCGCCGAACCCGGCGACCCGGCCGCCTTCCAGTGGCACCTGGTCGTCCCCTGCCGCGACGAGGAGGCCGTGGTCGTCCAGACCCTGGACGGGCTGCGGCGCTCCGCCCCCGGGGCGCACCTGTGGGTGGTCGACGACGACAGCGAGGACGCCACCCGCGCCCTGGTGCTGGCCGCCGCCGAACGGGACGACCGGATCCACCTCGTCCAGCGCCGCCGCCCGCACGCCCGGATCGGCAAGGGCGCCGCCCTCAACGCCGCCTACCGCGAGATCTCCGCACGGCTGCCCGAGGGCACCGACCGCTCCCGCGTGGTGATCGGCGTCGTCGACGCCGACGGCCGGCTCGACCCGGGCACCCTCGCCCACGTCTGCAACGGGAAGGCGCTCGGCCGCCCGGACACCGGCGCCGTGCAGATCGGCGTCCGGATGCGCAACGCCGACGACGAGCGGCCGCTGCCCGGGCGGGGCCGGTTCGCCAACGCGCGGGCCCGCGCCCTGGTGCGGATGCAGGACGTCGAGTTCCAGGCCAACAACGCCGGCATGCAGCTGCTGCGCCGGCGCACCGGCTCCGTCGGCCTCGGCGGCAACGGCCAGTTCGTCCGGCTCTCCGCACTGGACTCGCTCACCGCCGAGGAGGGCCGCGCAGGCCGCCCCTGGCCGGAGCGGGCACTGCTGGAGGACTACGAGTCCGGGCTCGAACTGCGGCTCGCCGGCTGGCGGTTGACGCACATCACCGAGGCGCGGGTGTCCCAGGAGGGGCTGGTCTCGCTCCGGCGTTTCCTCACCCAGCGCACCCGGTGGGCCCAGGGCAACATGCAGTGCCTGCGCTACACCGGGCGGGTGCTGCGCTCGCCGCACTACCGCCCGGCCGGCAAGGCCGAGGTGCTCTACACCTTCCTGCAGCCCGTGGTCTGCGTGCTGCTGGTGGTGCTCACCCCCGTCTCGGCCGGGATCACGGCGGCCGGACTGGTGCTCTTCCCCGCGGAGACGGCCGACTTCCAGCTCCGGTTCGGGCCGTTCATGGCCGCCGCCTTCGTGATCGCGACACTGCCGATGGTGTTCTGGGGATCCGCCTACCGCCGGCTGGTCCACCCCGGCCGGAGCCGGCTGACCGGCCTGCTGTGGGGCGTCCTGCTCTGGCTCTACGCCTACCACCTGTTCGTGGTCGCCGCCCGGGCCGCCGCCCGGCTGCTCCTCGGCCGCAACGGCTGGGCCAAGACCCGGCGCAACGCCGAGACCGTCGCCGCCGGCGCCCCCACCGCACTCGAAGCCTGAGCCCCTCCCCGGAGTACCCCCGTGACCATGTGCCCTCCCCCGCCGCCCGCCCGCACCCTCGCCCCCGCCAGCGTCGCCGTCGTCCTCGGCACCCGGCCCGAGCTGGTCAAGCTCGCCCCGCTGATCCACGAACTCGGCGACGCCGCCCGGCTCGTCCACACCGGCCAGCACTGGGACGAGACGATGTCCGGCCGGTTCCTGCGCGACCTCGGCCTGCCCCGCCCGGAGCTGCTGACCGGTGTCGGCGGCCGCCCCCGGGCCGGCCAGATCGCCCAGTCGCTCGGCCAGCTCGACGCGGCCTTCGCCGAGGACCGCCCCGCCGCCGTCGTCGTCCAGGGCGACACCAACGCCACCCTCGCCGGCGCGCTCGCCGCCAACGCCCGCGGGATCCCGCTGGTGCACGTCGAGGCCGGGCTGCGCAGCTTCGACCGGGCGATGCCCGAGGAGCACAACCGGGTGATGGTCGACCACGTCGCCGACCTGCTCTGCGCCGCCACCACCGGGAACGCCGCCAACCTGCGCGCCGAGTCGCTGGACGAGGAGCGGATCGCCCTCACCGGGAACACCGTGGTCGAGGTGGTCCGCCGCCAACTTCCCGACGCGGACGCCCGGGCCGCGCTGCTCGCGGCCCACGGGGTCGCGCCGGACGGCTACGTGCTGGCCACCGTGCACCGGCCGGAGAACACCGACACCGCCGGGGCGCTGCGCGCCGTCCTCACCGAGCTGGACCGGATCGCCCGGGCCGGGACGCCGGTGCTGTTCCCGATGCACCCGCGCACCCGGGCCGCCGTCGAGCGGTTCGCCCTCGACGGCCTGCTCGCGCGGATCGCCGTCACCGGACCGGTCGGCTACGCGGAGTTCCTCGGCCTGGCCCGGCACGCCGCGCTGCTGGTCTCCGACTCCGGCGGCGTCCAGGAGGAGTGCACCGTGCTCGGCCGCCCCCTGCTCGTCGTCCGCCGCTCCACCGAGCGCCCGGAGGCGGTGGAGGCGGGCTTCGCCGCGCTCGTCCCGCCCGGCCCCGCGCTGGGCGACCTGGCCGCCGACTGGCTGGCCGACTCCCCCGAGCGGCTCGCCCGGCTCGCCGCCACCCCGAGCCCGTACGGCGACGGGCTGGCCTCCGCGCGGATCGCCGCCCTGACCGCGCGCCTGTCCGAACGGCCGGTGCCGGCGGCCGCCTGAGGCCCGCCCTCTTGACAGCCGGATTGGTCTACTCCACCTTGTGTGGCAAGTCTCCTGCCCCGACAGGGACTTGAGTTGTCGGTAGCTCCCGCACGCACACCATCGACACCCGGGCAGCTCCCCCCACGCGAGCCGCCCGGCCTCCCCCACAGGAGATGGAGTCATGCCACCTGCCCGACCCGCGCGCCCGCGCGGCCTCCACGGCCTGCTCGCCGGGGCCACCGCGATCACCCTGGGCCTGAGCGGCTGGTCGACCAACCACGACGCCGAGGCGGGCGGCGGGATCGCGGCCACCGTCGGCGCGCACCTGCACGCGATGCCGTAGACCGGCCCTCCCGGGGCCCGGGGACGGGGCGTCAGACCCCCGCCCGGGCCTCGGGGATCTCGGGGCACGGACCGCAGTGCCGGCGGCGCAGCTCGTCGGTGATCTCGGCCAGCTCGCCGTCCGGCAGGAACGGCAGCATCATGGCGACGCCCTGGAGCAGGCCGCCGAGCAGGAAGGTGGTGTCGGCGGTGGCCGCCACCAGCCCGCGGACCTCGCCGACGCGGCCGCCGGCGACGGCCTCGATCAGCCGGGCCGCGTCCGCGGTCTCCTCGTCCACGTCCACCGCTCCGGTGTCGGCCGGGGCGCGGCGGGCCATGGCGCGCAGCACCCGGTCGCCGACCTCGGGCGCGTACGCCTTGCGGACCGCCTCGGCGGCGATCCAGGTGAGCAGGGTGGTGACCTCGCGGTGCGCGTGCTCGTCGAGGATCCGGTCCAGCGCCTCGTCGAACGCCAGCTGGTTTCCGTGCCGGAACGCGAGAAGCAGCGTCGCCGCCCGGGCCTTGGCCTCGTCGACCGCCTCAGCAGGCAGTTCGTCGGCCAACTCCTTGGTCGCCACCACGCCATGCCCTCCCGTTCGGTGCCATCGGCTCAGCGGAACTCCTGCACACCGTACACATCCGACCTGCTAACTTCCGCGAACCCGCGCGGGCAAGACCGGAATGAATTCGGGCGGAATAAGACCTCACCCGGTCCAGGATGAATATTCGCCGGAAGGGAGCAACGCCATTGAGCTATTAGGAGCAGGAAAGGCCGGGCGGTCCGGAAACGCCGGAGGGGCCGCACCCCGCGTCGGCGGGATGCGGCCCCTCCTGGAGCCGGTGCGGATCAGGCCTGCGGCAGCGCCGCGAGCTGGGCGGTGATCCGGGCGATGTCGGCCTCGGCGGCCTCCTGGCGGGTGCGGATCTTGGCGACCACGTCGTCCGGCGCCTTGGCGAGGAACGCCTCGTTGCCGAGCTTGGCGGTGGTCTGGGCCTTCTCCTTCTCGGCGGCCGCGAGGTCCTTGGCCAGGCGCTTGCGCTCCGCCGCGACGTCGATGGTGCCTGAGAGGTCCAGCGCCACCGTGGCGCCGGCGACCGGGAGCGAGGCGGTGGCCGTGAAGCCGTCCTCGGGCAGGGTCAGGCGCAGCAGCGAGCGGATGGCGTCCTCGTGGACGGCCAGCACGGTGCCGTCCAGGCCGAGCCGGGCCGGGACCTTCTGCGCGGGCTGGAGGCCCTGGTCCGAGCGGAACCGGCGGACCTCGGTGACCACCTGCTGGAGCGTGGCGATCTCGGCCTCGGCCGCAGTGTCCCGGAAGCCGCTGTCCTGGGGCCACGCGGTGACCACCAGGGACTCGGCGCCGGTCAGCGTGGTCCACAGCGTGTCCGTGACGAACGGGACGACCGGGTGGAGCAGCCGCAGCGTGACGTCCAGGACCTCGCCCAGGACCCGGCGGGAGGCGTCCGCCTGCGCGCCGCCCTTGGCCAGGGTGGTCTTGGAGAGCTCGACGTACCAGTCGAACACCTCGTCCCAGGCGAAGTGGTACAGCGCGTCCGAGACCTTGGCGAACTCGTAGTCGTCGTACAGCGCGTCCACCTCGGCGACGGTGGCGTTCAGCCGCGACAGGATCCAGCGGTCGACCGCGGTCAGCTCCTCCGGCGCGGGCAGCGGGCCCTCGACGGTGGCGCCGTTCATCAGCGCGAAGCGGGTCGCGTTCCAGATCTTGTTGCAGAAGTTGCGCGAGCCCTTGACCCAGTCCTCGCCGATCGGCACGTCGGCGCCGGGGTTGGCGCCACGGGCCAGGGTGAAGCGGACGGCGTCGGCGCCGTAGGCGTCCATCCAGTCCAGCGGGTCCACGGCGGTGCCGGAGGACTTCGACATCTTCTTGCCGAACTCGTCGCGGACCAGGCCGGTCAGGGCCACGGTCTTGAACGGCGCCTGGCCGTCCATCGCGTACAGGCCGAACATCATCATCCGGGCGACCCAGAAGAAGATGATGTCGTGGCCGGTGACCAGGACGTCGGTCGCGTAGAACTTCTCCAGGTCCGGGGTCTTCTCCGGCCAGCCGAGGGTGGAGAAGGGCCAAAGGCCGGAGGAGAACCAGGTGTCCAGGACGTCCGGGTCCTGGTGCCAGCCCTCGCCGGCCGGCGGCTGCTCGTCGGGGCCGACGCAGACGACCTCGCCGTCCGGGCCGTACCAGACCGGGATCCGGTGGCCCCACCAGAGCTGGCGCGAGATGCACCAGTCGTACATGTTGTCGACCCAGTCGAAGTAGCGGCGCTCCAGCTCCTTCGGGTGGATCTCGACCTTGCCGTCGCGGACGGCGTCGCCGGCGGCCTGGGCCAGCGGGGCGACCTTGACCCACCACTGCAGCGACAGCCGCGGCTCGACCACCGTGTGGCAGCGCGAGCAGTGGCCGACGGCGTGCATGTACGGGCGCTTCTCGGCGACGATCCGGCCCTGCTCGCGCAGCGCGCCGACCACGGCCGAACGAGCCTCCAGCCGGTCCAGGCCGAGGAACGGGCCGTGCACGGTGATCGCGCCGTGCTCGTCCATGACGCTCAGGTTCGGCAGGTTGTGGCGCTGGCCGATGGCGAAGTCGTTCGGGTCGTGCGCCGGGGTCACCTTGACGGCGCCGGTGCCGAACTCCGGGTCGACGTGCTCGTCGGCGACGACCGGGATCTCCCGGTCCGTCAGCGGCAGCTTGATGGTCCGGCCGACCAGGTGCTTGTAGCGCTCGTCCTCCGGGTGGACGGCGACGGCGGTGTCGCCCAGCATCGTCTCGGCGCGGGTGGTGGCGACGACGATCGAGTCGTCACCCTCCCCGTAGCGGATCGAGACCAGCTCGCCCGGGACCTCCTCGTGCTCGACCTCGATGTCGGAGAGCGCGGTGAGGCAGCGCGGGCACCAGTTGATGATGCGCTCGGCGCGGTAGATCAGGCCGTCGTCGAAGAGGCGCTTGAAGATGGTCTGGACGGCGTGCGAGAGGCCCTCGTCCATCGTGAAGCGCTCGCGCGACCAGTCCACGCCGTCGCCGAGGCGGCGCATCTGGCCGAGGATCCTGCCGCCGTAGTTCTCCTTCCACTCCCAGACCTTCTCGACGAAGGCCTCGCGGCCCAGGTCGTGGCGGGAGAGGCCGGACTCGGCGAGCTGCTGCTCGACCTTGTTCTGGGTGGCGATGCCGGCGTGGTCCATGCCCGGCAGCCAGAGCGTCTCGTAGCCCTGCATGCGCTTGCGACGGGTCAGCGCGTCCATCAGCGTGTGCTGGAAGGCGTGGCCCAGGTGCAGCGCACCGGTGACGTTCGGCGGCGGGATGACGATGGTGTACGGGGGCTTCTCGCTCTTGGCGTCGGCCGTGAAGTAACCGCGCTCTACCCAGCGCTCGTACAGCTCGCCCTCTACCTCCGCCGGGGCGTAGGTCGTCGGGAGGGTGGCTGCGTCGTCCCCGGCGTGGTTGCTCACGGGGCGCTGGTTCTGGGTGTCGGTCACGACGCACAGTTTACGTAACCGGGGACCAGGGTTACGAACCGCTTTCGGTCCGCGGGCCCGGCGCGCCCGGCCCGGACGGCCGTCGGCCCGGTGCGGTACCGTGCCCGCACACTCGTCCGATCCTTCGTACGGACACGGACGACTCCAGATCGCGACAGGCCGCAGGTGCGGCGGGGGAGCACAGAGGCAGATGTACGGCCAGGGTCAGCAGTATCCGCAGGGTCAGCCGCAACAGCCCTACGGGGCACAGCCGCCGTACGGGGCGCCGCCGCAGCAGCCGTACGGGGCACAGCCGCCCTACGGCGCGCCGCAGCCGCAGTACGGCCAGCCGCAGCAGGGCGCGCCGGCTCCGCAGTACGGGGCGCCGCAGCCGCAGTACGGCGCCCCGCAGGCGCCCTACGGGGTCCCGCCGCAGCAGGCCCCGTACGGCCAGCCGGGCTACCCGGTGGCGCCGCCGCCGAAGAAGGGCAAGGGCGGCCTGGTCATCGGCCTGGTCATCGGCGCCCTGGTGCTGGGCGGCGGGGGCTTCGGCCTCTACAAGCTGCTCGGCGGGGACTCCGGCGGCAAGTACAAGATCACCGCCGCGCAGTCGCTGCCCGACGGCTACACCCAGAAGTCCGCCAAGGAGCAGGCCGCCGACCCGGCCAAGGCCGAGACGTCCAAGCTCGGCACGGACCTGAACGTGCTGGTCGCCAGCTACGCCAAGGGCTCCGACCCGCTGGACACGATCAGCGTGATCGGCGTCTACGGCAACCTCAGCGACCCCGACAAGATCATCGAGGACTCCAAGAAGCCCAGCGAGGGCGGCTCCTGGACCACCCCGCTGGCGGACTTCCCGGCCCAGGACAGCAAGAACTCCTCGGCGAAGCTCTCCTGCGGCGTCTTCGGCGTGCTCGGCGGCAAGTCGCAGTCCACCGTGTGCGTCTGGGCGGACAAGTCGACCACGGCCCGCGTGTCGTTCTTCAAGTCGAGCCTCGGCGGCAATGCCGCGACGCCGCTCACCCCGGCCCAGGCCGCCGAGAAGACGCGGGCGATCCGTTCCGCGATGGTCGTCGCCAAGTAACCCGGAGGGCGGCCCGGCGCGCACGCGGCCCGTACGCGGCCTCCACCGCACGCGGCCCGCGCAGCCGCCGCGTCCTGCCCCGCCCTGTTCCTGCCCCGTCCTGTTCCCGTCCGTCCTGTCGTCCCGTCCGTCCCGTCCGTCCCAGAAAGGGCCACCGTGACCGAGCAGAACCCCTACGGCACCCCGCCGCCGCCGGCCGGCCAGCCGTACGGCGCCGCGCCCGTGCCGCCCCAGCAGCCGGGCTACGGGCCGACGCCCCCGCCGCCCGCGGGCCAGCCGTACGCCGCGGTGCCGCCGCAGGCCCCGCCGCCCGGCGGCCAGGCCGGCTACCCCGGCTACGGCGCGTACGCTCCGGCGCCGCCGCGCAAGTCCCGCAAGATGCTCTGGATCCTGCTCGGCGTCTTCGTCGGGGTGCTGGCGCTGATCGGCGGCGCGGTCGCGTACTTCGTCCTCGACGTGACGTCCAACGCCGGCACCCAGAAGGTCGTCCTGCCGGCGAAGTTCAAGGACCTCTCCAAGGACGACGACAACGAGATCGCCCGCAAGATGGAGGACGAGATCACCTCCGAGTTCGGCAAGGGCGACGGCGCCTGGAACCCGACCGGGGTGAGCGCCGTCTACCAGGACGCGTCGCAGGACCCGCAGCTCATCGTGGTCGGCGGCTACGGCAAGGTGCTGCTGCCCAAGCAGGAGCTGGACGCCATGTTCAAGGGCTTCTCGGAGGGCGGCCCGACCGTCAGCAACCGGCACGCGGTCGACGCCGGCCCCAAGGGCGGCACGATGGAGTGCGCCAAGGCCACCCAGGACGGCACCGACCTGGGCATCTGCGCCTGGGCCGACAACAGCAGCCTGATCCTGCTGATGCAGGCCCCCGCGGACGGCAAGCAGCCCGACCTGGACAAGCTCGCCGCCGACGCCCGCGACCTGCGCGCCGTCAGCGAGGTGCCGAAGTAGGGTCCGCCGCCGCGGACTGAAGACGAAGGGCCCCCGGAGACCGAGACGGTCTCCGGGGGCCCTGTCAGTCGGGGCGCCGCGGGAGGCGGGGCGCCGCGGGGGTCAGGCGCTCTTCTCGCGCCGCTCCCGCTTGATCATGTCGCGCGGGACGAGCGTCGGGATGGCGTGCTTGGAGACGACGTCCCCGGTGACCACCACGCGGGCGACGTCCTGGCGCGAGGGGACCTCGTACATCACGGACATCAGCACCTCCTCCATGATGGCCCGCAGACCGCGCGCGCCGGTGCCGCGCAGGATCGCCTGGTCGGCGATGGCCTCCAGCGCGTCCCGGGAGAACTCCAGCTCCACGCCGTCCAGTTCGAAGAGCTTGCGGTACTGCTTGACCAGCGCGTTCTTCGGCTCGGTGAGGATCTGCAGCAGGGCCTCGCGGTCCAGGTTGTGCACGCTGGTGATCACCGGGAGACGGCCGATGAACTCCGGGATCATGCCGAACTTGACCAGGTCCTCCGGCATCACCTGACGGAAGTGGTCGCTGGCGTCCAGCTCCCGCTTGGAGCGGATGTTGGCGCCGAAGCCGATGCCCTTGGCACCCGCGCGGCCCTCGATGATCCGCTCCAGGCCCGCGAACGCGCCGCCCACGATGAACAGCACGTTGGTGGTGTCGATCTGGATGAACTCCTGGTGCGGGTGCTTGCGGCCCCCCTGCGGCGGCACCGACGCGGTGGTGCCCTCCAGGATCTTCAGCAGCGCCTGCTGCACGCCCTCGCCGGAGACGTCGCGGGTGATCGACGGGTTCTCGCTCTTGCGGGCGACCTTGTCGATCTCGTCGATGTAGATGATCCCGGTCTCGGCCTTCTTGACGTCGTAGTCGGCCGCCTGGATCAGCTTGAGCAGGATGTTCTCGACGTCCTCGCCGACGTACCCGGCCTCGGTGAGCGCGGTGGCGTCGGCGATCGCGAACGGCACGTTCAGCATCCGGGCCAGCGTCTGCGCCAGCAGCGTCTTGCCGGAGCCGGTCGGCCCGAGCAGCAGGATGTTGGACTTCGCCAGCTCGATGGCGTCCTCACGGCCGTTGCCGCCGCTGCGGCCCGCCTCGCCGGCCTGCACGCGCTTGTAGTGGTTGTAGACCGCCACCGACAGCGCCTTCTTGGCGAGGTCCTGACCGACCACGTACTGGTCCAGGAACTCGTAGATCTCGCGCGGCTTCGGGAGCTCCTCGAAGCGCACCTCGGAGGTCTCGGCGAGCTCCTCCTCGATGATCTCGTTGCACAGGTCGATGCACTCGTCGCAGATGTACACGCCTGGGCCGGCGATCAGCTTCTTCACCTGCTTCTGCGACTTGCCGCAGAACGAGCACTTGAGCAGGTCGCCACCGTCTCCGATGCGTGCCACGAGGTGCTTCCCCTTCGCCAGGGGCCCCGCGGGGGTTCCGGGGCCTGGTGCTGTGGACCGTCAACGCCGACGGCGATCGGTCTCGCTATCCGACGGTACTCTGCCGGGCCCCTGATTCCGTCCTCTTCGCCGGGTCTGCCCTACGCCCTGGGCGAATTGATACCGAACAGATGCCGTCTCCGGTGCCGCCGATGTGCCGGGGCGGGGGGGGGCCCCGGGGGGGGGCCGCGTGGGGCCGCGGGGGACCCCCGGGGCCCCCGCGCCTACGCCCCCGCCCGGGCGCCCTCGGGGTGTCTGTGGTGTC
>NZ_JBHJUK010000086.1:0-38403 GCF_042266225.1 Kitasatospora sp. NPDC056181 | reverse complement strand
GCTCATCACGCCTCCCACGCCGGGTCCGGGACCGCGCCGCGCGGTGCGTTGCGGCGGCGGCGGGGCCGCGCCGGAGCGGGGGCGGGTCCCGTCCCGGGGCGGTGCCCGCGGTCGTGGGTCGGTGATGGTCGGGCTGTCCGACGCGAACGCCGGTCAGCGGCCTGGCTGGAGCGGGGGTCGTCACGTGCTGGTCCTTCACTTCTCGATGGCTGCCCGCTCCGTGACGGTGTGTGGTGTGGGGGCCCGGAGCGCGTCTGTGACCAGCATTTCGGTCGAAGGTTTGGAACGTTCAGGACGGCCGGGTAAAGAATTCCGGATCGCGGCGTTCCGATTCGGAGAACAGCTGGTCGTTCCTTGACCGTTGCATCGCACCCGCCGGGGAACGATCCGCTCCCGGAGCGGTTCAAGAGTCGAGGTCGTGGGAGCCGGGCCGCCTTGGCAGTCTTCACATCCCGGCGTTGAGGCCCCGGCTCGGGTCGCTCTTGTGTCCTTGCCGCTCCACGACGGCGAGAGACAAGCTCAGGCTCGTCCTCCACGCAGGCCGTCCCAGGACGCCATCACCGGCCTGCACCGCCTCGTCCTGAAGCGGGCCGACGCCCCGTACCGGCCGGGCAAGAGCGCGACCAGCTGGATCAAGTGGCGCGAGCGCTACCCCGTGGACCTCATCGTCGTCGGCGTGACAGCCACCGACCCGGCCCACCGGGCCTCGTCCTCGCCCAGCCCAACCCCCACGGCGGCTGCGCCCAGTCGCCGTCACCCTGTCCATCGGCGCCGCGCTGCGCACAGAGATCGCCCCGCTGCTCCCCCCGAGGGAGAGGTAACGCGATCTGCCGCAGACCGTCGAGGGCCTGCCTGGGGGCGGGCACCGCGGCCGGTATCTTGCCGGTTCGTCCCGAGGTCATCCTGGAGGTTCAGGCGGACCAGGAGGCGCCGGAGTTCGGGAGGTTCCGCCACCGGGTACACGCCGGCCGGATCCGCTACGACATGGCCCCGCGGACGTACGCCCCGTGCCACCGGCCACCACCGTCGGCCCCCGGCGGGGCCGGTCAAGCGGGCGTGACGCGCAGTCCCGGTAGTCGACGGCCCGCTTGGTCCCGGGTGCGGTGTGCCGGCCCCACGAAGCCCTGTTCGGGCCCTGGTCCGCTGGAATTTCGTGCGCACCAGGTCTCTACTCGGGGCAGTAGCAGGAGCCGTCCAGGGATCCGCATCCCCGGCAGCCGATCTCCTCGAACGGCGCCCCGCTGGAGCACTCGCAGCACGTACCGCAGCGAGGGCAGACCACGCCTGGCTACCCGCGGGCCTGGCCGAAGCCGGAGGCGGTGCTTGTGGCCACCCGCCAGGCGTCCAGCGAGCCCAGGACCCCGGTTAACGTCCTCGCCCGGAACCTCCGCGCGGACAACGCTGCCGCAGTCCTCGAAACAGCGCCGGCCCCGGCCTCCCTGGCCGGCCTCGCGGCCGCACTCACCGCCCGCCGCGCCCCCGGACAGGCCACCGGCCGGTGAGCAGCACTCCCCCGCCTCGTGGCGCGCAGCCACCCGGTGGCCGGGCCTGCGACGCCGGGCTCAGTGTGACCAGTAGGGGTCCTCGGTGTCCGGTCGCAGGGGCGAGAGCGGGCGGGCGTGGTCCGGAGCGTACGCGACGTCGGTTCCGCTGACGGACATGGTGAGGGTGATCGTCCCATCCGGTTCCGGGGAGAGCGCGACCCACACGCCGATTCCCTCCGAGGTCTCAGCGCTGAGAATGTCCGGGTCCTTGTCCGGGCTGCTCGGGGTCCAGGCCGACGGCTTCTGCCGGTAGCCGCGCAGCCGCCACGCAGCCTCGACGCGGTCCTTGAGTTCCTGCCGATGGGACGCGCTGATCCTGGTACGGGCGGTGAACCGCTGGTCGACGGTGGCCAGTTTGCTCGGTGTGCCGTCCGAACGCGGCTCGTACCGGTTGACGGTACAGCCCCTGTCGCTCAGGACCAGGCCGGGGCTCAGGCTTCCCAGCGTGTCCTGGACGGTCCGCTCGCTGAGCGCCTGGAACTGCTCCGGCGTGTGGCGGACGATCTCGGGCCCGGGCTTGGACGAGTAGTCCTCGGACCCGAGGGACCACCACACACCGATCTGGAGCACGAACATCACCCCGACCACGACAGCGATACCCGCGACCGCGACCAGAGCCGCCTTCACCCACTCCTTGCCGGACAACCCCCACCCCCTGCTGCGCCTTTACCGCCACCGTACGCGCGCGACCCGGCGCGACTCCTGAGCATCCGTACTCAGATCGGTGCCGCAGGTTCGTGGTCCTCGCCGACAGGTGGACCGCGATCGGGTGCGAGCGCGACATGCTCAGGCAGATCCCCGGGTACGCGCGCGGGCGTCGGCCCACGCCTTGATCGCCTCGCTGCATCAGGTCACACCGGGGCACCCACCATCCGAGGACCGGGCACAGCTCGCGGTCCCGGAGCCTGCCCCGTCCTGTCGACTACGGTGCCCGCTCCGGGAGCACACGGTTCAGCCGGCGGGGGTCTGCCCCGCTGGTCCGCGTCCACTTCTCCGAGGTCCTCTCAGCTGCGCTCCACGCTCAGGCGCAGCCGGGCGGCGAGGGCGTCCGCGGTTTGAGGCCGGCGATCGTCCGGAAGGTGCTCGCGGTGGCTTCCCAGAGGCTGGATTGCGTGGCCGGGTTGCCGGTGTCGGTGTAGGGCGGGGTGGTGGCCGGCTGCCAGTGCGGTTCCGGTCCGGGGACGGCGGTCTGCGTCATGTGTGTTCCTTCGTCGGCTGGTGGGCGGTGGGAGTGGTACAGCCGGTGCTGGGGTTCGCTTCGTTGGGTGGGGGTGTTGGCGGCGGGGTGGGCTTGGTAGCGTAGCCCCCGCCATATTTGAACGCGTTCAATAGTGGGGGGCATGGAAACCTCGAGCGTGCGCCGGTCCGTGCCGCGGGCGGGGCGGGTCCTGGCGGTGGCGGCGGCGCTGTGCGCCGCGCCGGCCGTGGCCTGGGTGGTCCTCGTGGGCGGGTCGCTGATCGACGGTCCGCTGGTGCTCGGTTCACTGGCCGCCACCGCACCGCTGTTCGCGCGGGACGCCGCTGGCTTCCGGAGGGTCTGTCTGGCGACCGGCTGGGGGCTGCTCGCAGTCTCGGTCCTCGGCTTCCTGTTCGCGCTGTTCGTGCTGGCGCCCGCCGGCGTCGTCCTCCTCGCCGCGGCGAGCCGCTCGCGTCCCGAGCCCCGGCGCCTGCCGCTCCTGATCGGTGCCCTGACGGCCTCGGTGACCCTCGGTTTCGCCGGGTGGGCGGCCGGCGCGGTCTGGATCGCCCCGTACTTCCAGGAGCCGGACGCGTTCGTCGCCGCCGTCCGGCCGGACAGTCCCCTTCTGAGGTCCGGTCATCATCCGGAACTCCTCTACGACGGCTCGGGCCTCGGCCACGGCGCCACCCTCGTGTCCCTGGTGGATGGCGACACCGCACGACTCGTCGTCGTCTTCGACCCCCGCACCACCGGCGCCGATCTCGCCGTCCTGCGCCGGATGCTCGCCGGCCTGCCGGGCGTCACCGACGTCAGACTCTGCGACCCGCCCGCCGGGAACTGCCGCTGACCACCGCCCCCGGAGCTCCCGGTATCGCTTCGGGGCCCGCGCTCACTCGACCCCCGTGAAGGATTCCCGGTCCTCCATCAGACGCACCATGCATGCCAACGCGGCTGCCGGGTCAACTGCAGTACGGCCCACACTCCAGGCTGAAGCGGCGTTCGGCGTTCGAGCGGGGTGTGGCGGCGCTGCGGCAGTACGTCGAGCGGGAGCAGCGTGTGGTGGTGCCCCGCGGGCATGAGGAGAGGCTGCCGGACGGGCGGACGGTGAGGCTCGGGGTGTGGTTGTCGAACGCCAAGAGCCGGCGTGAGGGTCTGGAGGAGGCGCAGCTCGCCGAACTGGCGGGACTCGGCCTGCCTTGGGCTGCGGTGGTGGTCTGACGGGCTCCTGCGGGGGCTTGAACGGCCGCCGGTGGCTGCCATGGTGGGGCGGGCCGGCCTGAGAGGGTCGGCCGACGACCAGTAGTACATGCCGGGGAGGGGCACACACATGGGGTACGAAGCGGAGGCTGAGGCCACCCTGCGCCAGTGGGTGGACACCTACGCGAAGCTGTGGGTGGGAGAGGCGGGCTGGCGGTTCCGGTCGTTCGCGCAGGCCGTTCGCGAGCTCGGCACCGTACAGCGGCCGGCGCCGTGGCCCGGGGACCGGGGGCAGTGGGCGCCCGGCCGGTGCTTCGCTGCCGCCACCGACTACGCCGAGACCACCGGCGCGGTCTATGTCGAGGGATTCGTGCCGGTTCCGGATCTGACGCAGTGGCCGGTCTTCGAGCACGCCTGGTGCCTGCGCGACGGCGCGGTCGCGGACCCGTCGCTGCCCGAGGGGTCCGCGGCCCTGTACTTCGGGATCGCGCTGGCCGACGGGTACCGGCGCGCCGAGCAGGCCCGCCGCGGTACCCATGCCGTCCTCACCACCGACCCCCGGCAGCCCTGGTCCCTGGTGAACAACGACGCCCTGTGCCAGGGTCTGCCGGAGGCGGCGGTCCTGTCCGGCGCAAGCCGGGCGGAGCTCGCGATCCCTCTCTGTGAACAGGGCCGCAACCTCCAGGTCATAGCTGTAGGCGACCGGCAGGAAGTGGTGGCCGTTGACCGTGACCCATGAGTAGTCCGCCATACGACCCATCGACCCATCCTCCGGGGTCCCGGTGCGACGCGTCATCCGTCTTTCAGGCCGCACGACCGGGCGGTGCGGCATGAAGTGGAAGCGCGAGGTGTGACGGCCGCGATGGTGTGCTGTGCTGGTGTGCTGTACCCAACATGGGTTGGCTTTCGCAATCCCCCTGGGCCGATCCTCGTGGTCGCCGTAGATTCGCTGACACGAGTAGTAGTTGATCTGATGGGAGTGCTTGTGGACGGAGCAACGTTCGGCACGGACAGCAGTGTGGGATCGACGCGGGCCCTGTTGGGAGCGCGGCTGCCAGCCGTGCGGGGGCGGCGGCGGCAGTTGGAGGAGGAGCTCGCGGCCGTCATCGCCCAGGAGAACGCGATGGTGGCCGTGTTGGAAGGACTTGAGGCTCTGTCCGGGGCTCCGCTCGAGGGGCTGGGCCAACCGCAGGACGTCACGGTGGTGAAGGGCGCGAACGAGCTGCCCGTCACCGACACGGAGTCGGCTGCCAAGCCCTCCGGGGACTCCGCGCCTATTGGAGCCAAGGCCGCAGGCACGAGCGCGGGTGCCCGCAAGGCCCCCGCCAAGAAGGCGGCGGCGAAGAAGGCGACCACGCGGAAGGCGGCCACGGCCATGAAGCCGGCGGCCGGCAAGTCTGCCGTGGGCAAGACGTCCGCTGCGGGGGCAGCGGAGCGGGATGCGGCATCGACGCCGGACTCTTCCGCGAAGAAGGCTGCGGCTCGCAAGGGAGCCAGGAACGCTGTCCGGGGGAAGGTGAAGCCCACCACGTCCCAGGCCGGCTTGCAGCCAGAGCCCGCCGCAACCCAGAAGCCGTCACGCGCGAAAGCTGATGGAGGTACGGGCGACGGGACGGCGCCTGCAAAGACGCCGTCGGGCCGTCGGAGGCTGACCGATGCGGAGAGTGTGCTGTCCGTCCTCGGCCAGGGCGCGGGCCCGCTCCGGGCTCGGGAGGTGGCCCGCCTGCTCGGGCTCGAAGACGCGGACGGCGCGGTCAACGCCGTGCGCACCGCACTCGAGCGTCTTGCCAAGGCCGGCAGGGCGCAGCGCACGGGCCGCGGCTTGTACACCGTGGCGGCCGGCTGACAGGCGCACGGGCACGCTGTGGCCGGCGTGCCCGACTGCGCGGGGTTGCTGTTCATCCACGAGAACGGGCGGAATGCACGGCCTGTGCGGGGAAACCGCCCGACACCAGTCACCTATGGCTCGGTGCGGCGGCTCTCTGCCTTTTCGGCAGCCTGCCCAGGCTGTGTCGCCGACAGCGCCGGCACCTGCACAACGCTGCCCATGGCAGGCGGCTGGTGAGAGCACGCTGGCCGCGCTGGATGCACAAGAGGCTTCCGTGCGAACCTGGTCGGCCTGCTGCCCGCAGACGCCGGCGCGCTGCGCTCCGGCCTGCTGACGGCCGACGACTTGCGCGGACGAGCAGGGCCGGACCGCGCCCTCGCTAGCGGGGTCGATTTCTACAGCCCAAACTACGCCGCGGTCGACGCCGCTGTCCCGCGGGTCTGGTTGGACGGCAAGGACGCGGTGATGCCGACGATGGCCCAGGCCGTGATCCGGGTACTGGTGGCCGCGTTGGGCACCGCCGGTGTCCGCCGGGCCGATCTGTGCACCCGCCCGCCGGAGGCCCCGTAGAACGGGGCGGCCCGGACTCTGCTTCCCTTCGCCAGCGCCGGGCGAGGCAGCTCCGCAGGCGACCGCGGGCGGCCTCGTCGGTTCCCCGGTCCCTCGTCGATTCGCAACGGCCGTGCGCAGGCTCCTGTCCCTGGCTGCTCAGAACTCGCCGCTGCGCATCGGCACGAGCTCGGCGACCTCGAACAGGTCGGTCTCGGGGTGCAACTCCCAGAAGCGCCGGAGGACCTGGGCGTGCGCCCCGTCGGTGAACAGCTCCTGCGCGAGTACGTCGTCGCCCAGCCAGTGCATGGCCAGGTGTGCGGCGACGTGCACGGCGTCCTGCTCGCTTGGGTAGGACCAGGTACTCAGCGGGCGGCCCCGTTCGCTGCGATGCAGGAGTACCCACGAGCCTCCCGGCTCCCCCGCCGGGGTGTCGAGCAGCCCCCGGCAGTAGCGGCACCGGTCGGCGTGGGCAAGCACCCGCTGCTCCGGGCGGATGTAGCTCGGGAGCGGCGGCAGAGGAGGTGCGGCCACCGCCGGGTCCGCGGGCAGCGGCTGCGGCTCGTCGGCGAGCAGCGCGGGAACCAGGTACGTGGTCCGGGCCTGGGTCCTCTTGAAGGGGTGGTGCGGGGGGCGCCACTGGACCCGCGGCCACGCCGTGTCCAGGGAGCGGTGGTGGACGTAGATTGCGGGGTGGCTGCCGTCCGCCAGGTCGCCGTTTTAGAAGAACGTGGCTCCGCCACGCAGAGAAGGGTCGGCTGGAACTGAGGCGAATCACCTGAAGACTCATCACCGCCTCGGCCACCGGCAATGCGCGGCTGCCGGCGAGCACCGTCCGCGCCAGATCCTCAGTGGTGAAGTGAATCCTCAGCACAAAGCCCCAATCGTCCGGTTGCGGACCGTCGCGTCATCGCCACCAGGGACATTCGGCGGTGCCCGAAGGTCCTTGTCGACTTCGCTCCCCTCAAAGAAGCTGTTTCCAGGCCGGCTCAAGGCTAAGCATCGGCCAATCACGCGTCCACAAGGAGGACCCATGCGTGCACGTTTTGCCCTCGGCGCCATCGTCCTGGGAGCGGCGCTCCTGACGGGCGGCACCGCCGCCGCGCAGGAATCGCCCGGGACCTCGACGAGCACCTCGGCTGCCGCACCATACTGCGGCGGCATGTACGCGTTCCCACCGACCAAGTCGTTCACGACGGTGAGCGGCCGCACGCAGGCCTCCGGCTGTCAAGGCTCACCGTCATTGACGATGCGTCTCTACCGGGACGGCTCTCAGGTCTCGTCGTACTCATGGTCTGGGGCCAACACCATCACACTCTCGACAGGCTGTGCCTCGGGCCGCCATCTGTACGAGGTGACACTGCGGAACAACAGCAACGGGGTCGAGGTAGCAAACAGGAGCTGGATCACCTGCTAGCTATGTAACTGTGTATGCGTGATGAGGCATCCGCGCTTCCGCGGGTGCCTTGTCGTTTGTACTGGCTGGTATGGGTCCGGTGTTGGCGTCGGCCGGGTCGGAGCTGGACGGAGAGGGATGTCGACGGCTTGGGCGGCTGGGTGGCCCGGGTCTAGGGCCGGATCGTCGTCGAGGGCGGCCCGGACGGCCGGCCAGCCCCCGTCGTGCAGGCAGGCCGGGTCGACGCTGCATACCGCCCTCGCCCAGGATCCCGGCCGACAAGGACCAGGCCGACGACGTCGAGCCCGACGACCAGGAGCACGACCTGCTCGGCGACGTCCTCCGCCAGGTCCGCCGCCGCGCGGACCAGGTAACGCACCGCATCGACCATCCAGTCCCACGAAGTCAAGAGCTCAACGGCGGCGTCAAGGGTGGGCGAGATGCGGGAGGAGCCTGTGGTCCGGGCGGAGCACGGACACCGCCGTGCGGACAGATCCCGGCAACTCATCCGCGAACGTCCACCCGCCCGTGCACCCGCCAGCTGTACGGTTCCGGCGCCGCCAGCAGTGCCTCGGTGTCGGCGGCCGACAGCCCCGTCCGCATGCGGTGCGGATCGGATGCGTAGACCTCGTACTGCGCGTCGAACGGCACCACGCCCGTGCGCACCCGGCCGCCCGGAACCGGTTCCATGACCAACGTCGAATGGAACGCCGGTTCGTGCCACACCTCGATCCCGGGCCGAAGGCTCCGCCACCGACGCGCTGATCGAGGCCAGGTTCCGCGAGCACGAGCACGCCGAGGCGACCGCCAGCATGCCCGGCATCGGCACCCTTCTCGATGTCGAGTTCATCCGCCTGCACCGGCGGCAACCTGGACGCCATCGGCAGTCCACGTCGCCTGGCCGGCATCGCCGAGTTGGCGCCTGTCCCCAAGGACTCCGGACGTATAGCGGCAACATGCGCCTACCCCACCGCTACCATCGCCGGCTCCTGCGCGTCTTCTACCTCGCCGCCCAGGTCGCCACCCGCTGACCGGACAGCCACCCCTACACCGATCACACCTGACTACCCATCAGCTGAGGTCAGCAAAAGTCAGCATCAGTCCGAGTAGACCCTCCAAAAGATGCGCACACCTGAGAACTCCGACCCTGGTACGTCGAGGCCGTTCCGACCTCGCGAGGAGGTCCAGCGAGCCGACCGCGCTCGGGGCAAGTCGTTACTCTGAGCTCTTTACTCACACGATTCGCCCCGATATCATCCGCTTACCGGATGGTGGACATGGCTCTGCGTGCGCGGTCAGGACGGCAGGGTGATCGACTGAGCGTGGTGGAACACGTTCTTGTCGTCCCAGGTCTTCTTCGCCCTCTGCAGTCGGCTGTAGTTCTGCTTGTAGTAGAGCCGTTGGTAAGCCGGGTTCGGCTGTCCGGCCACGCCGAGGTCGGTGTCGGGGTAGTTGACGTAGGCGCCGTCGGTGTCGGTGTTGATCTCGGGAATGCCGCCGGTGGCCTTGTACACATCGCGGTAGAGGCCGCGCAGGTAGTCGAGGTGGGCGGTGTCCTGAGCCGGGTCGGTCCAGTACGTCTGGTACTGGAGCTTCATGATCGAGTCACGCTGCGGAATGGCGTCCTCGGTCGGCTTGCGCTCGTTGATCCGGCAACCGTAGGAGTCGACCTGCACCAGCGTCTGGGTGAGGTCGACGCCCGGCACGGTCTTCGTCAGCCACTCCCAGAAGCCGTCGACCTGCGCGGGGGTGAACGGCCGGCGGTGGTAGGCCGACTTGTACTTGCCGCGCTGGTTGTCCCCCGACCCGTTGAGCGTCATGGTGGCCTGGAACCACGGCATCTGGCGGCTCTTGTCGGGGTACGGCAGGAACAGCCCGCCGGCGCTGTGGGTCTGGACGGTCGCCTTGGTCTTCATTCCGACCTCCATGGCGGCCAGGAATCTCTCCAGCGGCGCGGGATCGTCCTCGTCCCACTGACTGAGCAGGACCACGTTCCCGTTCGTCCAGTGGGTGAGTTTCAGGATGGCGAACAACCCCTGGTAGACCGATTCGCCCTTCCCACTGTGTTCGGCGAAGAAAGCGGCGAAGTTGTTCACCAGCTGACGGAAGTCCGCGGGCTGCTTCAGCAGGTCGTCCCACGGCCACGCGACGCTGCTCAGCCAGACCCTCGGCGGCGGCTTCGGGAGCTGGTGGTGGAAGTGGTAGCGCAACACCACGCCGAAGTTCCCCCCGCCGCCACCGGTGTGGGCCCAGAAGAGGTCCCTCTCCGCCGAGCCGGTCGGGTCGTCCCGGTGCGCCCTGGTCACCTCCACCCTGCCGGCGCGAACGGTCACCACGTCGACCTGGACCAGGTGGTCGACGGTCAGCCCGTTCCGCCGGGAGAGCAGCCCGTACCCGCCACCGCAGATGTGCCCGCCCGCGCCGACCGAGTAGCACGAGCCGGCCGGCAGCGTGACGCCGTACTTGCGGAACAGGGTGGTGTAGACGTCCCAGTTGGTGGCCCCGCCCTCCACGCAGTACGTGGACGCCCCGTACTTGTCCGTCGCCGCGCGGACGCCGCGCAGGGTGCTGAGGTCGAGGATGACGCCGTTGTCGTTGTCGACGAAGCCTTCGTAGCAGTGCCCGCCGCCCCGGATCGTCGGCCGCAGGCCCTTGTCGAGCGCCACCTTCAGGGCCGCCACCGCGTCGGCCTCGTTGCCCACCAGTCGGATGTAGGCCGGCGTGCTGCTCCACCGTTGGTTGAACCCCTGACTGAGCGTCTGGTACCGCGAGTCGTTCGGGAGCACCGACTGCCCCTCGGGCACCTCCGCGGGCTGAGCAGCCGCCGGACCGGCGCCGGCCGCCAAGCCGAGTGAGGCCGCGGACACTCCGGCGGCGCTCATCCCGGCAGTACCCAGGAATCCACGCCGGGAGAATTCTTGACGCATGACAGGGACCCACTTTCTCGGCTCTGAGAAGCTGGCAGGCGCACGCTAGCACGCACGTTTGCCCATGTGAATCCCTATACGAATTAATGTGACTGTACGTCCTTTCTTGGGAATCCCAGGAGTCCCAAGGAGCCCCGGATTCCACTCGGTCCAACCGCATTGCCGATGGGGCCGTCCAATGTCCCGTCACCCCGGGCGGCCCACCCCACCCTCGGCCTCCCGCCCGTCCCCCGCCTCCGCCTCCACTCCCGCCCTACTCGGCGATCGGCTTGGAGAGGTCGTCCTCGGCCAGCACCTGGTAGACGGCGTTCAGGGAGGGCGGGCCGACCATGTCCTTGATCCGCTCGAAGCGGCGCTCCTCGACCGGAGCGAGCCGCTCCATCCACTCCTGGACGGACTCGGGCCCGTGGTCGTCCTCGATGATCGCGATGGTGACGATCTCCTGCGGGTTCTCCATGTTCGCGGCCGTGATGACGCGGGTCCGCGGGTCCCCCGGGACCACCTCGTCCGGGATCCACCCCTTGCGGAACTCCCCGTAGTCGACCCCGTGGTTGAGCTTGCGCACCATGACGCTGACCAGCTGCATGGCGTCCCCCCGAATGTTTTCTTGCAGCGCAAGAACTCTGTTGTCCGCTATTGTTTTCTTGCATCGCAAGACATGTCAAGACGAGACGCGTAGGAGCAGTCGATGGCGAGCGGACGCGGGCGCCCGAGGACCGGCCTGACCAGGGAGAAGATCATCGACGCGGCCCTCGCCTTCGTCGACGAGCACGGGCTCTCGGCCCTCTCCACCCGCAAGCTCGGCGCGGCGCTCGGCGTCGAGGGCATGACGCTCTACTACTACGTGCCCAGCAAGGCGGCCCTGCTCGACGGCATGGTGGAGCGCCTGCTCACACTCTCCGCCGGCGACCTCTTCACCGACCCCGCCGGGCGGCCGTGGACGGCGGTGGTCGGCGACTTCGCCGTCGCCCTGCGCCGGATCCTGCTCGACCACCCGGCGATGCTCACCGTCCTGGCCACCCGTCCGGTCGCCACCCCCGCCGCACTCCACCTGCTGGAGCGCGGCATCGACGCCCTGCGCGCCGACGGGGTGCCACTCGCGGACGCGCTCGACGTCCTCAACACCGTGGTGTCGTACACCCTCGGCCACACCCTCGCAGAGGTCGGCGAAACCCCCCACCACGAGGGCACGGAGCCCGACCCCGACCAGTTCCGCTCGCTGGACCCGGCGGTCTTCCCGCAGTTGGCCCAGGCCGTCGCCACCGGCGCCGGCCTGGACTCCGAGCAGCGCTTCCACCGCACGCTCCGCATCCTGCTCGCCGGCTTCGCCGCCGAGATCGAGACAGGCTCCCCAGAGGCGGGCACTTCAGAGGCGGGCTCCACCACCGGGGACGGCGCGAGGCCGCGACACTGATCTCCCCCGCCATCCGGCCGCCTGACACCATGCGACGCGTGATCGCGGCGGATTCCGGCAGGAGCGCCAGGACGGCGCGTTCGGCAACCGGCCGGTCTGATGGTGTGGGACATACCGCTGTTGGCGCAGTGGCGGTACCGGTCTGTTCAAGCCGTCAGTCTGTGCCTGTTGACCACCGCCGCGGGCCGGGGTGCCGCGGACCACCGCGCGGCAGGAACTGCTGCACCGTGGTCCGGCGAAGCAGGGAGCCGCCGCGGCGAGTCAGCTGGAACCGCTGAAGCGCCATTGGAAGAGGAAGCATGCCGAGCACCAACGATCTGGCGCTCTTCATCACTGGCGCAGCCACCGTTCTCGGGGCAGTCATTGCTCTTTGCGGGGTCTTCCTGACCAACAGCTACCGCCGTCAGGCCCGGTTGAAGATTTCCGAGCGCCGCCTCGCGGCGTACGGAGCCCTGTGGGAACTCTCGAAGGCGGCGGCTCCCAGCCGACCTCAACCGATGAGCCGGCAGGAACAACACGCTCTCTACAGGCGGCTCACGGACTGGTACTACACCGACGGCAACGGCCTGCTCCTGAGCGCCGACTCTCGTGAGATCTACCGGGTGGCCAGGAGCAACCTGTGCTGCCCTCACGACGACCTGGTTCCACCTCCACCGCGCGAGATGACCGAGTCGGACCCCGGCTACGAGAGGTGGCGAGGGGACCTCTCCCGGGACCAGTTCTCGCTTCTGCGGTCGCAGATGAAGGCGGACCTCGCCATCTTCGGGAGGATCTACACCGACTCGCTGGACGACCAGAAGAAGGCGTTCCTCAAGGGATGCCGGGTCTCCACGTGGAAAGCACCCTGGCGCCTTCCACTCCATCGGCGCGTCCTCCCCAGGAACTTCAGGAAGGCCCCGCAACTGCCCGGCAACCCGTGCAGCGGCCATGGCGCGTCGCCGCCCGCAGCCCCGGCCAGGAAGTTCCGGCGCCTGCTCGCCCGGATCGGGAGGCGGGCCTCGGCGACGGAAACCTGACCGGGGACACGGGCCGGACGCTTCTCTCCGGCGTCCAGACGTCCCGGCGTCCCGGCGTCCCGGCAGTCCGCTACTCGGCTGCCAGCGCCGCCACCAGGTCCGGCAGGTTTCCGCCGACCACGGCGAGGGCCAGGTGGTCGTGGAAGTCCCGACTGTGGACGATCAGGCCGTCGCGGACCCGCAACACCTGGATGTTGGAGGCCTCGACGGTCCGTCCGGTGACCCGGTGATGTACCTCGTAGTCCCACTCGGCGACGATCACCTCCGGGTCGTCGGTCTCCCGGATCACCACGTTCTTCGAGGCCAGCTCGATCGGCGAGCGCGCGGCGACTTCCGCGAACCGCTCGGCGAGCACGCTCCGTCCCTCGAACCGGCGCGGACCGACCGGCTGGAGGACGGTTTCCACCACCGCGTCCTCGGCGTAGAGCTCGGCCAGCTCCGAGAACCGCCCCTCGCTGATGCCATTGAGCAGTTCCTGGAAGACCTCGCGCGGCGACCGCGTTTCAGACATGATCAACCTCCAGTGGGCTCCGCCGCTAGAATCGGACTAGCGACTCCGATTAGACGATACGGACTGGCGACTCCGGTTGTCCAGGGGTGGCTCCGCCACGCACGGAAGAGGTGAGAGGGATGAACGGCGCTCAGGGGCGTCCGCTCCGGGCGGACGCGGCCCGCAACCGGGCCAGACTGCTGGACGTCGCCACGGAGGTGTTCACCACCCGCGGCGTCGGCACGCCGACCGAGGAGATCGCCCGGGCGGCCGGGGTCGGGGTCGGGACGCTCTTCCGGCACTTCCCGACCAAGGAGGCACTCCTGGAGGCGGTGATGGTGCGCCGCCTGGAGGCCATCGCCGCCCGGACCGCGGAGCTGACCACCGACGCCGAGCCCGCCAAAGCCTTCTTCGACGCCTTCCGCCTGGTGATCGACCAGTCCGCGGGCAAGAACGAGTTCACCCGGGCACTCGCCGCGGCCGGGGTGGACGCGCACGAGTCCCTGCGGGAGTCGAGCACGGCGATCCGGACGCAGCTGGCCGAACTACTGGCCGGAGCGCAGCACGCCGGCGCGGTCCGTCCGGAGCTGGGCGTGCCCGAGCTGATGGCGCTCCTGGTGGGCACCACCGCGTCGATGGACCAGCTCGGCGCGGACCCGGCAGCCCGGGAGCGGATCTTCGACGTGGTCTTCGACGGACTGCGGCCGCAGTGAGAGGGGAGGGCTGTGAGCGGCAGGTACCTCGTCATGCCGGACCAGCGGCAGGGCGCCTCATGGGAGTTCACCCCCGAGCAACTGGACCAGGCCCTGCGGCGGAACTGGCCCGACGCCCGCATGGTCGGGCCTGCTCCCCGCTTCGCCGTCTACACGCTCGACGTTCCGTTCCATGGCGACGTGCACGAGCTCACCTACTTCGCGGACCGGCAGTTCTTCTCCTTCACCGACCGCGACCCCCTCGACTTCCCCTTCCGTGTCGTCTTCACCCTGCTCCTGGACCTCGCGCCGGCCACGCCGGCCCTGTGGACCGACGACTTCGGCGGTGACGTCCACAGCGTCGACCCCTCGGCTCTGTTCACGAAGAACGGGTTCAGGTCCAAGTTCCGTGATGCAACCGCTCCCTGTGACTTCTTTAGCCGGTCCGTCGCCAGAACGGCTCGTTGGGCCAGTTGAGCAGGTCATGCATGTCCTGGTCTTCGCCCGACAAGGCATGGACGAGGAAAGCGACGAAGCGCATGTTGTACCGCCGCCACGCGTCTCTCAGGTCCTTCCCTCGGAACCACGCCACCACCGGCCACTCCATGGGGTCTGGGTCGCTGGTGAGCCAGAAGAACTGGTCGCCTTGGATGGTGCCGCCCCAGTGGAGGAGTCCCCCCGTCTCTGGCAGGAGCGGGTACGGGCACAGGGCCGGGTCCTCATCGCGCATTTCCCGGAACACCGGACCAAGGTCCTCGATGGTCCTCGATGTGAAGACGCGGAAGATCTCCCCGTCCTGCGATGAGCCCGGCCATGGCCACGGAGCGTTCACCCCCAGGTAGCTGCGGACCTCTCCGGGCCCGAACTGGTCGATGAACTCGCGGTAGTCCGCAGGGAACTCAACTCCGCACGCTTCGCGCGACCGCTCCCACGGCAGCGGCGGTCCGACCGGCTCGGCCGCCAGGTCGGCCAGGGCAGCGAACTGCATTACGTCCGTACGCATGACGTCACCTCCTTGCGGATCATGTCAGCTGTCGCCGACGCGTGATCAAGGGGCAAGGAGGACCCTCTTGCGGAGCAGGCTGAAGCCAGTGCGGCCGTACATCTGGCGCGTGATCATTTTAAAAGTTACGTGGAATCTGTCCGGGGCGATCATGTCTCCCCGGTGCAACCACGGACTTGGGAGATGGCTTGAGCGGCACGATGGTGCTGACGGAGAAGTGGCCGGTGCTGGGCCGGCACGAGCAGGCGGCGGTGTGTCTGCAGATCTGGACTGATCTCGGTCGGGCGCCCCGCACGATCGATGCCTACGCCCGCGGGCTGGCCGAGTACCTGGTGATGTGCGAGCGGGAGGACGTCGACCCGGCCACCGCGAACCGCGCCCACATCGCGGTCTACGTACGGGAGTTGACGTCACGGCCTCACCGTCGAGGGGTCAATGTGGTCTCGATCGACTCGGGGGCAGGACTGGCCAACGCCACCATCCAGCAGCGCCTGGTGCCGGTCCGCCTGTTCTACGACTTCCTCATGGAGGAGGGTCTGCGCGAGTCGAACCCGGTGGGCCGGGGCCGCTACACCCCGGGGCGCCAAAGGGGCGGGCAGCAGCGCGGGTTGGTGCCGCGGCTGACGAAGCTGCCGTGGATCCCCAGCGAACAGCAGTGGCTGGGGATCCTGCAGGTCGCGCGGGAGGAGCCGGTCCGCAACCGGGTGATGCTGGCCCTGGCCTACGATGCCGCGCTGCGGCGGGAGGAGCTGTGCTCGCTTCGGACCGACGACCTCGATCCGGCCCACCGGACGCTGAGGGTGCGGGCGGAGACGACGAGGAACCGGCTGGAGCGGGTGGTGCCGTACTCGGCGTCGACCAGCGTGCTGATGTCGGCCTACCTCGCCCACCGGGCCACGATCAGCCGGGCCAGGGGGCCGCTGTTCCTGTCGGAATCCCGGCGCAACCACGGGCAGCCGCTGACCCTGTGGACCTGGTCGAAGGTGGTCCGCCGGATCGCCCTGGAGGCCGGGGTCCCGCGGTTCTCGACCCACACCACCCGTCACCTGTGTCTGACCGATCTGGCCCGGATGGGCTGGGAGTTGCACGCGATCGCGACCTTCGCCGGCCACCGCAACACCGATTCCACGCTCCAGTACATCCACCTGTCCGGCCGGGACCTGGCCGACAAGCTGGCCCGCGGCATGGAGCACATCCATGCCTGGCGAATACAGATGCTCACCTCCGCGGACGGCACGACGGCGGAGGTGTCGCGGCGACCGCACCACTGCCGGCCATCACTGGCGAGGACGGCGCCGGACGCTGGTCCTGGCCAATCTCCCCACCCCGGGACAACGCCCCGGTGGCAGTGCGACCTGCCGAGGCCAAGGCCGTGGCCGACCTGGGCATACGCAATCTGCGGCGACTGCAGTACCACGACCCGGCCGCACCGGGCTGGCGCGTGATCGCGCGGCTGCTGGGACCGCTGGAGGCGGTCAACGCCACACTGGGCTCCCCACCCACCCCGCACCGCCGAAGGGCCATGCTCGACGTGGTCGCGGTACTACTGACGCGATGCGCGGAGACCGGCAGGACCTTCTGGGGCTGGACCGAGGAGGAATGGTTCCACCTGCTCGGCCGCACCCAAGCCGAGTTCCGCCAGCACGCGCCGACCTGGGCAGGCGACGAGGTCCGCCCCTACCTCGCGGCGCACGCCTACCTGCTCGGCGGCTTCAACGAGTTCCACCGGCTCGGCAGCTTCCAGCGGCTCACCCTGGCCTGGCGGGTCTTCGGACGCGACCGCGTCAACAACGAGGTCGCACGACTTCGCGCGGTCCTGACCGCCTGGGGCTACCAGCTTGGCCGGGACGAGGACACCCTGCTGCCGATGGTGGCCTGCCAGCTGCTCCTGCTCAACCGCAGCCCGCATCTTGAAGACCTGGACACCGCACTGTTCGACCGGGTCCGCCGCGACGGGCTGCTGGAGGGCAGCCGGCTGAACACCCTGCACGCGATGCAGCGGGCGGTCGCCGACCTCGGATTCTGTGATCCTCCGCGCCCCGGCACCGGCCGCCACTCGGCCCGGGCCAGCGGCGGCGCGCCGATCTGGGAACAGTGGGCCGACCGCTGGCACGCCACCTCGACGCTGACCCCGCGCGTTCGCGGCAGCGTCCGCTCGAACCTGCTCAAGGTCGGCCGGTGGATCGCCGCCGAACAGCCCGACGCCGCCGACCCGGCCGACTGGACCCGGCAGACCTGCGCTTCGTGGATCGCCGCGCTGGACCGGATGAAGGTCGGGGACTACGTCCAGCGCACCATCGGGCTGGGTGACCGTCTCGGCAAGCCGCTGGAAGCGCCCAGCAAGGCAGGGCAGATCACCGCGCTGCGGACGTTCTTCCGCGACTGCCAGGAATGGGAGTGGCTGCCCCGCCGCTTCGAACCCGTTCGCGCGTTGGCGATCCCCCGCAGCATCACCGCCCTCCTGGGACCCGACCCCAGGGTGATCGCCGACGAGGTCTGGGCGAAATTGCTGTGGGCGGGCCTGAACCTGGAGGCCGCCGACCTCCCCCAGACCCGCTCCGGGCATTTCTACCCCTTCGAACTGGTCCGTGCGGTCACGCTGACCTGGCTGTTCTCCGGACAACGCAGCAACGAGATCGCCCGGCTGAGGGTAGGCTGCATCCGCTGGCAGCACGACGGGAGCCCGATCGCCGGCGACACGCAGCAGGTTCTGGCCCGCGACGCGGTCTGCCTGCTCGACGTCCCCACCCACAAGACCGGCACCGCCTTCACCAAGCCGGTCGACCCGATCCTCGGCCAGGCCGTCGACGCCTGGCAGGCCGCCCGCCCCGACCAGCCGAAGTTCACCGACCGCCGCACCGGCGAGCTGGTCGACCCGCTGTTCGCCGTCCGGGCCCGCCGCGTCTCCACCAGCTACATCAACAACACCGTCATCCCGATGCTCTGCCGCAAGGCCGGAGTCCCGGCCGCCGACGTCCGCGGCAACATCACCAGCCACCGCGCCCGGTCCACCATCGCCAGCCAGCTCTACAACGCCAAGGAACCGATGACCCTGTTCGAGCTGCAGGCCTGGCTCGGACACCGCTCCCCGCAATCAACCCAGTACTACGCGAAAATCACACCCAACACCCTGTCCAAGGCCTACTCCGAAGCCGGCTACTTCGAGCGCAACGTGCGCACCATCGAGGTCCTGGTCGACCGCGACGCGGTCGCCTCCGGCGCCGCCGCGGCCGGCGAACCCTGGCAGCACTACGACCTCGGACTCGGCTACTGCAGCTACACCTTCTTCGAGCAGTGCCAGCACCGCATGGCCTGCGCACGCTGCGACTTCTACACTCCGAAGGAATCCACGAGATCCCAACTCCTGGAAGCCAAAAGCAACTTGCAGAAGATGGCCGTGTCCATCCCGCTCACCGACGACGAACGCGCCGCCGTGGACGACGGCCAAGCTGCCCTCGACCATCTGCTTGAGCGGCTTGCCGACGTTCCGACGCCGGCCGGACCCACTCCGCGCGAGCTCAGCCTGCCTCCCGGCGCCGTGCCACTACCGTTCCTCGAGACCGGTGCGCGGGTCCAAGACAGCACCCGCCGGCTGTGTTGTCCGCCCAAACCGCTAGGTTGAGCCAACCGACTGGAACGAAGGGGAGGCCCATGACTGAGCATCCGGATATCGCAGCACTGGCCCAGGTCATGGCCCCGACCTTCGGCATCGATGAGGCCCTGGACTGGTCCTCGGTTGAGGAGCGGCTGGACTGCCGGCTTCCCAGCGACTACAAGGCGTTCATGTCGATCTACGGTGGTGGAGGCATCGACGACCTGCTCAATGTCTTCCTCCCTTTGCATCAGGACGGTATCCAGTGGGATCCCGGTGCCATCGAGGACGAGATCCCGGGCGCCCGCGCGACGTGGGAGCACACCCCGGCTCGACGACGCCCCGACCTCGACCCGGCTCACATCCTCCCCTGGGGCCAGACATCCGGACCTGATCTCCTGTGCTGGCTCACCACTGACCCCAATCCCGACCGCTGGCCGGTCCTGGTCTGGGGCCGGCACACCCCCGAACGCTGGACCCTGTTCGACTGCGGCATGACCCGATTCCTCTTGCGGATCTTCACCGCTGACCTCGTCGCGTGTCCCCTGAGCGACTCCTCACTCTGGGGCAAGACCTCTCCAAGGTTCGTTCACTGGCGCGAGCAGCAGGTCCGATGGAAGGCCGGCCGGGACCCCTTCACCAACGAACCGGATCCCTACGCCGACATGTTTCCCCGCTGAGCAGAGCAAGGTGGCTTGAGCAGCCGTCATGCGCGGGGAACTTGACACCACAGATTCCACAGAATGATCCGGTTGACGTGGCCTTCGACGACGCCGGAGCTCCACGGCAGTGTCAGGCCGGCGGTGACGGCTGCGAGATCGCGTTCGAGACCGTTGACGAAGGTGTGGAGGCCGGGAAGGTCGTCGGCGCGGACCGCCTTGATCCACTGCGGGAGCTTGAGCGCCGCCACCCGCGACATCGGCATCACCCGACTCGCCGTCTACGAGCCGTCGTTCAGCACCGACGACGCTAAGCGCGAGCACTTCGCCCGGTACGCGGCGGACCTGGCGCCGGCCGTGGCCGACGGCCGCCGCGGTGACGTCGTCGCACGGTTCATGACCTTCGCCGGCATGCCGACCGAGATGGTCGACCAGATGCGCACCGCCCAGGTGTGGCCGCTGTTCGAGGCTGTGGCCCCCACCCTGGTGCACGACGCCGAGGCCCTGGACGCCCGCACGAGTGCGACGGTCCCCGTCGACACCCTCGCCCGGATCACCGCCGCAACGATGGTCGTCGACGGCGGCGCCAGCCCCGAACTGCTGCGCGCCCCTGCCCGCGCCGTCGCTGCGGCCGTCCCCGGGGCCGAGCACATCACGCTGGCGGGCCAGACCCACGACGTGGCCGCCGACGTCTTGGCTCCCGTCCTGTTGAAGTTCTTCGCCTGATCCAGCCCCGGCCCGCACCCCATCCGCCACGGGAGACGAAGCCCTGCTCGAAGGCGATCTGGTCAGGTTGCGCGCCGAGGACGTCGGCCTCGGACCGCTCGCGCTCAGCTTGAAGCCGTTGCCATACCGATCATGGAGTCCGTCGATCGAACGGGAGTCTCGATCGGGTGATCGCGGGCCCTGCCCGGCATGAGAGCAGGGCCTGGCGGTATGCGGGAAAATCCAGGGGCGCGGACGGCCGTGCGCTGCTACGGTCGGGCGCCATGAGCTGGCTTCCCGATGACTTCGTCCACCCCGTCCTGGTACCGCTGCCGGGCGGTGGCCATCACCTGCGGCCGATCCGGGAGGCGGACGCCCCGCTCGACTATCCGGCTGTGATGGGTTCGCGCGAGCGGCTGTGGACCATCTTCGGCCCGGCCTGGGGCTGGCCCGCGGCCACCATGACCTACGAGGCCGACCAGACCGACCTGTTGCGGCACGAGAAGGAGATCGCCGCACACCAGTCCTTCAACTACGCGCTTTTCGACGCGGCGGAGACGGCCCTGCTCGGCTGTGTCTACATCGACCCACCGGAGAGGGCCGGCGCGGACGGCGAGATCTCCTGGTGGGTGGTGGACGAGCTGGTGGGCAGCAAGGTCGAGCAGGCCTTCGACGCGCTGGTGCCGCAGTGGATCGCCGCCGACTGGCCGTTCGAGCAACCGCGCTTCCTCGGCCGCGAGATCTCCTGGTCGGACTGGCTCGCCCTGCCGGAGCATCCCGACAAGTAAGTGGGTGTTTCCCGTACCGATCCCGAAGGCTGTCGACCGAACGGGAGTCTCGATCGGGTGACTGCGGCGGTTTCGCGCGCGAAAGCAGGGCCTCCGGGTGGCTCGGGGTGCGATCCCATTCCCGAGCGGTTCCCGGAGGTCCTGTTGTCCGTGTTGTACGTTCCCGAGCATGTTGACCTCAACTCGCCCGCCGTGTTGTGCGACTGCCTCGCGCACGTGTACGGCAACGCGGCCGACCATCCAGACCGGGTGCGCCGGTATCCGTCGGACATGACGGACGCGCAGTGGGCGGCCGTCCCGCCGTTGCTGCCCGTGCCGGCCTGGTTCCAGGGCGGGGTGGACGACCCGAGGGCTACTGCCACCGGCAGCTGTTGGACACGATCCGCCATCTGGTCGCGGGCGGGATCTCGTGGCGGGCGCGGCCCGCGAACTTCCCCGCACGGGCCCGGGCCTACGCCTTCCTCCGCCGCCGGCGCGACCACGGGCTGATCGCCGGGTTCCACGACCGGCTGCGCGGGACGGTCCGTGAGCGCGAGGGCCGCGTGGCCGAGCCCACAACCGGGATCACCGACGCGCAGTCGGTGCGGGCCGCCACGACGGTGCCGGCCGCCTCACGCGGCCACGACGGAGGGAAGAAGGTGCCGGGCCGCAAGCGGCACATCGTGACCGACACCCTCGGCCTGCTCCCGGCCGTCGCGGTCACGGCTGCGAACACCGACGACCGGGACGTCGCGGCGGCGGGCCTGCTGATGCGGCTACGCCGTCTGCACCGCGACATCACCCTCGTATGGGCCGACGGCGGCTACACCGGCTCCCTCGCCGGCCGGTGCCGGGACAAACTCGCCCTGACCTTGGAGATCGTCAAGCGCACTGACGACATGGCAGGGTTCGTGGTGCTGCCGAGGCTGTGAGTGGCAGAGCGCACGTTCGCGTGGTTGATGAACTCCCGCCGTTCGGCCCGGGACTACGAGGCCCTGGACGCCACCAGCGGGGCGATGATCCGGTGGTCGATGGTCACGCGGATGAGCCGGCGTCCGGGACGGCCACGGTCCGCCGGACGACACTGAACGCCCTCGACGTCTCCAGGAGGAGCCACCCGCGTTCCGCCAGGCGCCGGGCTTTCGACCGCAGCCCCTCGACCTTCGCCGGCGTCGCGTCAGAAGGAGCTACTGTCAAATCCTGTGGATGACCGGACAGCCCGATGGCCGGTCGATCAAGCAAGCGGCTTGCGGTAGCGGACGTACTCGTTCTGCCGCCGGAACCCCACACTCTCGTAGAGGTCGTAGGACCGGTGCGGATTTGCCGTGCCCGTGAACAGCCGGGCGGTCGTTGCGCCCTGTTCGCGAAGGCTCCGCAGCCCGTCCAGCAGCAGGGCCCGGCCGATTCCGAGACGTCGCTGGTCCGTCCGGACACTCAGCTCTTCCACCTCGCCCACGGTGTGGTCGTGACGGCGGATGGAGCAGAGGGCGACGCCGACCATGTCCTGCCCGTTCCAGGCAGCCCTCCAGCATGCCGGGTCGGCGGTGTCGACGAAATCCTGGAACGGCCATCTCTGAGCGAAGCCTGTGTCCGCATACGAATCGACGACCGTCCTCCAGGCTGCACGGTAGTGGCTTGTCCGGATCGGCCCTGTCCGTATCCCGGCCGGCAGTTCGCTGCCCGGTTCGGGTACCTGCTGCAGGTCGCCCAGCTCCAGCTCGACCAGGCTGAAGACACGTCGGTAGCCGGCCGCGCGCAGAAGTGCCGTGGCATCCTGCTCGGAGGTCATGGCGTTCGCGCCGATCACTGCCGCCCGCGCCGTTCCATGCTGCTTGACGAGCTGGCGGATCCGCTCTTCGGCCCAGCTCAGCATGGCTGAGCCGATGCCCCGGCCGCGATGCTCGGGCAAGAGGTAGCCGCGGTGCAGGTACAGCCACGTATCGTCCCGCTCTTGCCACCAGCGGATCGTCGAGTAGCCGACGACGCTCCCGTCGAACACCACCAGGATCTGGTTTTTGGACGGCTCCTCCAACTTGGCGGAAGCTTCGGCGATCTCTGCCGCTGTCGGGAGCCCTTCCACAATCGAACGGGCATCGACCCGGTCCCGTTCGGCACACCCCAGCCGCACCGCGGCCATGGCGCCGTGGTCTTCGTCGCCGCGATACGGCCGGAACCCGAAGCCGACCGGAAGGTCCTGTCCTGCCGTGCCATCCAACATGACCGGATGTTCTCGAACTTCGAGGCAGGTCCGCCACCCTATTCACGCCGCGGTCGTCTGCGGCCGTTCAACGAGCTTGCCGCGTTCGAAGCGGTCCCCGACGCGGACCAGGGCAACGAGGTGGGGTGCATTCACGGCTCGCCAACGGGCCTGGGCGGATTCGAGGAGCTTGAAGACCATGAACCGCCAACCCCTCTTCCGGCATCATCGACCTCCTACGGCCCTTCCGGACCTGACCTGCCGCACAAAGGGACCCAACTCGCTTTTGGTACGGGGGCCGGGGCCGGCTGCGTTCCAGCCATGTGGACCTGCGGACCATCGCCGCGAGCAGAACGACACCGCCCCTCACCGGTGACCCCGCCGACGCTGCTGCCGTTTCTCCGAGATCACCTTGACCTGGACAGAAGCGCAGGAACAGGGTTCGCCGCCGTAGTCGGCGGCGACGACGATCCGAATGGTGCCAACGCCAAGGCCGTGTCTCATCAATGGTCAAGCGGTCGCCATCCGCGCCTGGTAGAACCGGGTTCGGATGGCACTGGGCCAGAACTCTCCGGGGGGCGACATGGCGGGACCGGCAGTGGGGCTGTGGCTCTTCGAACCGCGCGAGTTCGGGGATGTCCTGGACGATGTGGTCCCGTGGCTGGAGGGCTTCTGCGAGCCGGTCGAGACGAGGCTCCGCGGAGACCTGGACTTCTGGGTGCGAGACGGTTCGGCCGTGGGGCTCCCGGCCTTCGAACCCAGCAGCGCCGGTGTGTTCTTCCTGTCCGAGGACGAGGAGCTACCGGCAGTGGACGAGGACTACTCCGCATTCTCGCAGCCACCCGCGCAGGGGCTGATACTCGGCGCCGGCTGCTCCGGCCCGACGAACCACCTTGTGCTCGGTCATCTCACACTCGCGCTCGCCGAACGCCTCGGCGCCCTGATCGACTTCGACGGCCTTCTGAGCTACCCCACCCCATGTGAGGACACGGGCGACGAGGCGCTTCTGGAACGCGCGAGAGCGCTGGTCGGCTCCCTCCCGGGAAGAGTCGCGGGAGTCTCGTACGACACCTGGGGTGGCGGGCGGTGGTTCCGGCACGTCGGTGATGTGGAGTTCCTTTCGGCGTGGCTGCAGCATCCAGGCTTCCACCTGGTCAAGTAGCGCTTGCCACTCGCTCAGTCTTGATTGGTCAGGTTGGACTCCGAGCCGCCGCCGCGGTGCTTCTCCTCTGGACCAGACCTCCTGCTTCCACAGCTCCGCCGGCTGCTTTGGGCGTCCGGTCCACGCCCAACTCATCCTCCGCCCAGGCGACCTGATCTGTCGACGACCTCCGCACACTCGCCGGGCCTGTCGTGCGCCGGGTCTCCAGGCCCTCCCCATGCCACACTCGCCGCCACGGCTCCACCGCGCACTCTCCGCCCCGCAGTCCGGACGATCGTCGAAACCAGGTGAGGCGCGACTGGACCCTGGGTGGGGAGCGGCACGACACGGCCCGTCGCTGGGAGTACGACCACCTCGGCATCGATACATCGGCCTGGCAGGATGCCGCGCGAGACGGCTGGTCTCTCCAGTGGCTTGGGGAACGCGCGCCAGAGCCGAACAACGTGACCGCGGAATTGCGTGATCGTCCACAAGCCCACCCGCTCGCGGACGCGACCGGGTCAGCCGGTGGCGGCATCCGGCCTGCGCAGGGCTGCCGCGACGAGGCCCTCGATCTCGTCGGCCCGTACCGGGCCGCCGCCGACCAGCCGGTCGAAGACCAGCCCGTCGATGCAGGCCAGCAGCGTGGTCGTGCGCCCCTCCGGGTCCGCCACGCCCTGGGCGGTGATGAACGCACGGACGACCGCGCGGCCCGCGTTCTCGCGCGGGACGAGGATCTCGCGCAGTTCGGGGTCGCGCACGCTCTCCACGGCGCAGGCGTAGCGGGCGAGCGACCGCCGCCGGCCCTCGCCGGTCAGGCGGCGTTCGGTCAGTACGGCGATGCCCTCGGCCAGCTCGGCGGCCGAGCGCGGCACCGCGACCTGCTCGCCCAGGGCCTGGAGCTCGCCCTGGTCGAGCTCGACCAGGCGGCGGACCAGCGCGGTGAGCAGCGCCTGCCGGGTGCGCAGGTAGGCCGACGTCGTACCGGCCGGCAGTCCGGCCGCAGCGTCCACCGCGCGGTGGGTCAGACCGCGTACGCCCGCGTCGGCGAGGACGCCGATCGCCGCGTCCGCCAACAGGGTGCGCCGACCGGCGCCGCGCGGTGCGGTACCGGGCGCCTGCGCCCCGGGCGCGCCCGCACTCCCGCCCGCGCCCCCGCCGCGACCGTCCGACTGCTCCTGCCCGTGTGCCCCAGCTTCCTGCATCCCCCCTTTCTACACCCGTAGTAAGAGGGGAGTACGCTCCTTCTACAGCTGTAGAAGGATGGCGTGAAGCCCAGGGAGGGACCGGGGATGAGCAGCAACAGCGCAGTGGTGGTCGGGGGCGGCATCGGCGGGTTGGCGGCCGCGATCGGGCTCCGGCTGGCGGGGTGGGAGGTCACGGTGGTCGAGCGTGCGCCTGTCCTGGACGACGCGGGCGCCGGCATCTCGCTGGCCGCCAACGGCCTGCGGGCGCTCGCCGCCCTCGGCGTCGGTGAGGCGGTGGAGATGGCCTCGCGCCGCCAGTACACCGGCGGGACCCGCACCCCGGACGGACGCCGGCTGGCGCGGATGGACGGCCGGGCGCTGGAACGCGAGCTGGGCGCACCGATCATCGGCATTCCCCGCGCCGACCTGCACCGGATCCTCCGCGAGGCACTGCCGCCCGAGTCGCTGGTCATCGGCGCGGAGGTCACGGCAGTGGAGACGGAGCCGGACACGACGGCGGGGCCCGCGGACGCCCGTCGGCCGTCGCGCGTCCGGGTCCGGTACGGCGACACCGCGGTCGACGCCGACCTGGTGGTGGCCGCCGACGGGATCGGGAGCCGGCTGCGCCGGCACCTCTTCCCCGGTCACCCCGGGCCTGCTTACAGCGGCTCGACGGTACTGCGGGCGATCACCGCACAGCCGGTCGAGGGACCGGCCGGCGAGCCGATCGCCGACTTCGAGCTCACCTGGGGGCACGGCGCGGAGTTCGGCCACATCGCCTTCCCGGACGGGCGGGCCGAGTGGCACGCGGTGCTGAACGCCCCTGCCGGGGTGCGCTACCCGAACCCGCTGGCCGAGCTCCGGCGCCGCTTCGCCGACTGGCACGAGCCGATTCCGGCGCTCCTGGCCGCGACCCGACCGGAAGCCGTCCTGCACCACGACATCAACGAGCTGTCCACCCCGCTCCCCTCCTACACGGCCGGCCGGGTGGCACTGCTCGGCGACGCCGCTCACGCCATGACCCCCCACCTCGGGCAGGGTGCCTGCCAGGCACTGGAGGACGCGGTGACCCTTGCCTCCGCCCTCGGCTCGGAGCCGACCGTCGAGGCGGCCCTCACCCGGTACGACACCGAGCGGCGCCCGCGCAGCCAGACGGTCGCCCGCGACGCGCGGCGGGCCGGCCGGATGGGCCAGCAGCTCGCGCACCCGCTGGCCGTCGCCGCCCGCAACACGGCGATCCGCCTCGCCCCGTCCGGCGCGATGATCCGCACCGTCCTGCGACACGCGGACTGGACCGCGCCTCGGATCGCCGCCGCACCCACCCGGCCCTGACTCCACCCCATCCCGGAGGCCCGCCACGGCCCGGTTCCGGAGCCAGCAGCGAAGCGGTTCCGCGCCCACCCAGGGGCCGGTCCGAGTCCGGCGCGGCTCCGGTCCCGGCTCGGCTCCGGCCCCGGGTCCGGCTCGGTCCGACTGGATCCGGATCCGACACGGGTCCAGCACAGGGTCCGGAACGGGCGTCACCATCGTCACCACGGCGGCCGAAAGGGTGGCAGGGCGGCCGATCCGGCGGCCGCCCTGCCGTCCACCACCCGAAGGGAGCATTTTCCGGTGTGGCGTGGATCACGGCGTGAAAAATCATCTGATGGTCCGTCAAAGTGACTGACGGTTCGTCACAATCGGCTCACAGAAGCTCAGTTATTGACTGACGGGACGTCAGGTTCGGCCGGTTGAGCGCGAGTTGAGTGGAGTGTCGGACAGTACGCCGTTCATCACCCGGGGCTACCATCGGTCGGGTTGTCCGCTCCGGCCCCGGAGTGGGGTCACCCGATCAGGCGTGTTCTCCCACCGCCCCCAAGGGCCGAGTACCGTCGGGACAGGGGCGAGGACGAGGAGCGCACGGGCCATGACAGCTGAACCGAGTTACATCGAGCAGGCCCCACACGCCCCACAGCCCCCCGCCCCGGGCGAGCCGGCCACTTCGGCCCCGGGCGAGGCAGCCGCCCCTGCCCCGGGCGAGCCGGCCGCCCCCGCCCCGGGCGAGCCGGCCACTGCGCCCCCCAGCCAGACGGCCGCCACCGCCCCCAGCGCGCCGGCCGCCCCGGGACGGGCCCTCTTCCGCGGCCGCTCGGCCCCCGCCCCGCGCACCCTGGTCGACCTCCTGGACGCCACCGTCCGCGCCCACCCCGGCGAACCGGCCCTGGACGACGGGCAGACCGTGCTCAGCTACCGGGCGCTCGCCGCCGAGGTCGAGCAGCTTCGCCGCCGACTGGCCGCCGCCGGGATCGGCACGGGCGACCGGGTCGGCATCCGCGTCCCCTCCGGCACCAACGACCTCTACGTCTCGATCCTCGCCGTGCTCGCCGCCGGCGCCGCCTACGTCCCGGTCGACGCCGAGGACCCGGACGAGCGCGCGCAGCTGGTCTTCGAGGAGGCGGCCGTCGCCGCCGTCCTCGGCGCGAAGCGCGCCCTGGCCCTCACCGGCGCGCCGCGGGAGGCCGCCGCACCGGGCCGCCCGACCGCCGCGGACGACGCCTGGATCATCTTCACCTCGGGCTCCACCGGCCGCCCCAAGGGCGTCGCCGTCACCCACCGCAACGCCGCGGCATTCGTCGACGCCGAGGCCGCGCTCTTCCTCCAGGAGGAGCCGATCGGTCCGGGCGACCGCGTGATGGCCGGCCTCTCCGTCGCCTTCGACGCGTCCTGCGAGGAGATGTGGCTGGCCTGGCGCTACGGCGCCTGCCTGGTGCCCGTCCCGCGCTCGCAGGTCCGCAGCGGCGCCGACCTCGGGCCGTGGCTGGCCGAGCAGGAGATCACCGTGGTCTCCACCGTCCCCACCCTGGCCGCGCTCTGGCCGGCGGAGGCGCTGAACGAGGTCCGGCTGCTGATCTTCGGCGGCGAGGCCTGCCCGCCCGAGCTGGTGCAGCGGCTGGTCACCGAGGGCCGTGAGGTGTGGAACACCTACGGGCCGACCGAGGCGACCGTGGTGGCCTGTGCGGCGCTGCTGACCGGCGACGGCCCGGTCCGGATCGGCCTGCCGCTCGACGGCTGGGACCTCGCCGTGGTGGACGAGGCCGGCGAGCCGGTCGCGCCGGGCGGCACCGGCCAGCTGGTGATCGGCGGCGTCGGCCTGGCCCGCTACCTGGACCCGGTCAAGGACGCCGAGAAGTACGCGCCGCTGCCCTCGCTCGGCTGGGAGCGCGCCTACCGCAGCGGCGACCTCGTCGAGGCAGACCCCGCCGGGCTGCTCTTCCTCGGCCGCGCCGACGAGCAGATCAAGCTCGGCGGCCGCCGGATCGAACTCGGCGAGGTCGACGCCGCCCTCCAGGCCCTGCCGGGCGTGGCCGGTGCGGCCGCGGCCGTCCGCACCGCACGCGGCGGCAACCAGCTGCTGGTCGGCTACCTGGTGACCAAGGACGGCTGGGACCGCGAGCAGGCCGTCGAGCGGCTGCGCGCCGAGCTGCCCGCCGCGCTGGTGCCGCTGCTCGCGCCGGTCGACTCGCTGCCCACCCGCACCTCCGGCAAGGTCGACCGCAACGCGCTGCCCTGGCCGTTGCCCGACCTGGAAACGGCCGGGCCCACCGAACAGCTCTACGGCACCGAGGCCTGGCTGGCCGAGCAGTGGACCGAGATCCTGGGCGTACCGGTGAGCGGCCCGCGCGAGGACTTCTTCGCCATCGGCGGCGGCAGCCTGGCGGCCGCCCGGCTCACCACCCTGCTGCGCACCCGCTACCCCAGCGTCGCCGTGCTGGACATCTACCAGCAGCCGACCCTGCGCAAGCTCGCCCGGCACCTGGAGCGCAGCGCGGCCGACGGCGGCGAGACCCGCACGATCGCACCGGTGCCGACCAGGGCCAAGCTGCTCCAGCTGCTCCTGCTGGTCCCGCTGTTCACCGTGGCCGGCCTGCGCTGGACGGTCGCGCTGCTGGCGCTCGGAAACGTGCTCACCTGGCTCGGCGACTACCCGTGGGCGCCGACCGCCTCCTGGTGGGCGGTGGGTGCGGGCGCGCTGGCGCTCTACACCCCGGCGGGCCGGCTGGCCGTCGCGGCCGGCGGCGCCCGGCTGCTGCTGCGCGGTCTGCGCCCGGGCAGCTACCCGCGCGGCGGCTCCACCCATCTGCGGGTCTGGGCGGCCGAGCGGCTCGCCGAGGTGACCGGCGCGACCGCGCTCTCCGGGGCGTGGCTGGTCCGCTACGCGCGGGCGCTCGGCGCGAAGGTCGGCCCCGAGGTGGATCTCCACTCGCTTCCGCCGGTCACCGGGATGCTCAAGCTGGGCCGGGGCTGCGCGGTGGAGGCCGAGGTCGACCTCTGTGGCTACTGGCTGGACGGCGACCGGCTGGAGGTCGGCCAGGTCAAGGTCGGCTCCGGCGCCGTGGTCGGGACGCGCTCCACGCTGCTGCCCGGGGCCCGGGTCGGCAAGCAGGCCCAGGTGGTGCCCGGCTCCAGCGTCACCGGCCAGGTGCCGACCGGCCAGCGGTGGGGCGGCGCGCCGGCCGTCAAGCTGGGCCGGACGGAGCGGGCCTGGCCCAAGGAGCGGCCGCCGCGCCGGGCCCGCTGGGCCGCGCTCTACGGGGCCAGCGGCACGGCGCTCAGCCTCCTGCCGGTCCTTCCGGCGCTCGCCGGTCTGACCGTGCTCGCCCGCTTCGTCCACCCCGGCACGGGCCTCGGCGCCGCACTCGGCGGTGCCCTGCTCGGGCTGCTGCCGGCCACCCTCGCGTACGGGCTGGTGTACGCCGCGCAGCTGGTCGTGGCCGTGCGGCTGCTCAGCATCGGGCTCACGCCCGGGGCGCACCCGTTGCACGGGCGGGTCGGCTGGCAGGCCTGGACGGTGACGCAGCTGATGGACCAGGCGCGCGAGATCCTCTTCCCGCTGTACGCGGGTCTGGTGACGCCGCTGTGGCTGCGGGCGCTGGGGATGAAGGTCGGCCGCGGCGCCGAGGTGTCCACGGTGCTGGCCCTGCCCAGCCTGACCACGGTGGGGGACGGCGCGTTCCTGGCGGACGACACCCTGATCGCCCCGTACGAGCTGGGCGGCGGCTGGGTGCGGCTCGGCGAGGCGAAGGTCGGCGAGCGGGCGTTCCTCGGCAACTCGGGGATGACCGCGCCGGGCCGGTCGGTCCCCAAGCGGGGGCTGGTGGGCGTGCTGTCGGCGACCCCGGCGAAGGCCAAGAAGGGCGGGTCCTACCTGGGCATGCCCCCGATGCGGCTGCCGCGTTCGGCGGACAAGGCGGACCAGAGCCTGACCTACGAGCCGCCGGCCCGGCTGCTCTGGGCGCGCGGGCTGGTCGAGGTGGCCCGGGTGCTGCCGGTACTGGCCTCCGGCGCGCTCGGCGCACTGACGCTCGCGGCGCTCTCCTGGCTGGCGGCCGACTGGTCCCCGGTGGCGGCGGCCTTGCTCTCCGGGCTGGTGCTGGCGGCGGCGGGCGTGGCGGCCTGCCTGGTCGCGGTGGCGGCGAAGTGGCTGCTGGTCGGGCGGTTCCGAGCGGTGGAGCACCCGCTGTGGAGCGGTTTCGTCTGGCGCAACGAGCTGGCCGACACCTTCGTCGAGGTGCTCGCGGTGCCGTGGCTGGTGGGCGCGGTGCCGGGCACCCCGGTGCTCAACCTCTGGCTGCGGGCGCTGGGCGCGGGTGTCGGGCGGGGCGTCTGGTGCGAGAGCTACTGGCTGCCGGAGGCGGACCTGGTCACCCTCGGGGACGGGGTGAGCATCAACCGGGGCTGTGTGGTGCAAACCCACCTCTTCCATGACCGGATCATGCGGATGGATACTGTCATCCTCCGCGAGGGCGCCACCCTGGGCCCGGGCGGCATCGTGCTGCCCGGCAGTACGGTGGGCGCGCGCAGCACACTGGGCCCGGCCTCGCTGGTGATGCGCGCCGAGTCCGTTCCCGCGGACACGCGGTGGCTGGGCAACCCGATCGAGGCGTGGCAGACGACGTCGTGACCGGGCCGGCCTCCCCCGTCCCCACGTCCCGCCCGTCCGCCACATCCTCCACATCCGCCACGTCCACGACATCCCTCACGTCCCTCACGTCCCTCCTGGACGCGTCCCCGTCCCCCAGCTCGCAGGGAGCGCACGACCCGGTGAAATCCCGTCCGGTGAACCACCAGCACGCCCCGGCGGCCCCCACCGCCGCGCCCGACCCGTACTTCCCGAACAGCGGGGACCACCGCTACCGGGTCCACCGCTACGAACTGGCCCTGGACTACCGGCCCGGGCCCAACCGGCTCGGCGGCACCGCCAGGCTCAGCGCCGTCGCGGTCACCGCGTTGCCCGAGTTCGCGCTGGACCTGGCCGAGTTCCGGATCGGCCGGGTCCTGGTCGACGGCAAGGCCGCCCGCTACACCCACCGGGCGGGCAAGCTGCGGGTCCGCCCGGTCAAGGCACTCGCGGCGGGGGCCGCGTTCACCGTCGAGGTGCACTACACGGGGAACCCGCGCCCGGTCCGCAGCCCCTGGGGCGGTCTCGGCTGGGAGGAGCTGACCGACGGCGCGCTGGTCGCCAGCCAGCCCGTCGGCGCGCCCTCCTGGTTCCCGTGCAACGACCGCCCGGCGGACAAGGCGACCTACCAGATAGCGATCACCACGCCCTCCCCGTACACGGTGGTCGTCGGCGGCCGGATGCTCACCCGAACCACCCGGGCGTCCAGCACGACGTGGGTGTACGAGCAGAGCGCGCCGACCTCGACCTACCTGGTGACCGTCTCGATCGGCCACTACGTGCCGGTGGCGCTCGCCGAACGCCCGGCCGTCCGGCAGACCGGCTACGTGCCGGAGCAGCTGGCCACGGAGTTCACCAGGGACTTCGCCCGGCAGCCGCAGATGATGGTGTACTTCGAGGACGTCTTCGGCCCGTACCCGTTCGGCGAGTACGCGGTGGTGGTGGCCGACGAGGAGCTGGACGTCCCGGTGGAGGCGCAGGGCGTCGCCACCTTCGGCACCAACCACCTCGGCGGCGGCTGGGGGAACGAGCGTCTGATCGCCCACGAGCTGGCCCACCAGTGGTTCGGCAACAGCGTGTCGATCGCCGACTGGAGTCACATCTGGCTCAACGAGGGCTTGGCCAAGTACGCAGAGTGGCTCTGGTCCGAGCAGACCGGTGGACCGTCCGCCGCCTCGCACGCGGCCATCGCCCACGCCCTGCTGTCCGACAGCCCGCAGGACCTCCGGCTGGGCGACCCGGGCCGCAAGCTGATGTTCGACGACCGGCTGTACCAGCGCGGCGGGCTCACCGTGCACGCACTGCGGACCGCCGTCGGCGACCCGGCCTTCTTCCGCCTGCTCATGGACTGGGCGACGCTCAATCGGCACGGCGTCGTCGCCACCGCCGACTTCACGGCCCACGCGGCCCGCTACACGGACAGGCCGTTGGACGACCTGTTCACGGCCTGGCTCGACCGCCCCGAGCTGCCCCCGTTCCCGGCACCGGGCGTCTGACCCTTCGGGAAGCTTGGGACCCGTCGGCGACAACACGTCCCGGCGGGTCCTGTCCGTGAAGGCCCGGAAGGCTGAGCGGACCGACCGGACAGTGCACCTCCCGGGCGCCTGGCCGGTGTCCCGATTCCACGATCCAGGGCGGGAGCCAGAGGTGATCGCCGGGATGATGAGCGGTCTCCGCCTGCCCGGTTGACCAGTCGGCCACGGCGAGAGCTGCGCGGGCCCCCTTTGGACAGCGACATCACACATCACACACCGCACACCGCACACCGCACACCGGAACAGTCGGATCAGCCGGCGGTCGGTATCGCCTCCGCGGCCGACCGGCAGGTGGTGAGGAGGAGTTCGTCGTCGTGGATCGCGTGGCTGCTGCCGAAGCCGGCGTTGTGGCGGCGGGTGGTGGCGAGTTCGGTGCGGACGAGGGGGAGGGCGTCGGCGGCGGCCGGGCCCATCGCGGTGAAGCAGGCGGCCGCGGTGGCGCGGGTGTGGGCGTTCTCCGTCCAGGCGGCGGTCAGGACGGGGAGGACGGCTTCGGCGTCGGCGGCGGTGTGCCAGAGGGCGGTGGCGCCGTCGACGCGCACCCAGACCTCGGGGTCGGCGAGCATGGCGCGCAGGGCCGGGGCGGCGTCGGCGGCGGCCGGGCCGATCGGGGCGAGGGCCTTGGCGGCATCGCGGCGGACCCAGGGGCTTGGGTCGGCGGCCTTGGCGAGGAGCAGCGGGAGGACGGCGCCGGTGTCGCCGGTGGCGGACCAGAGGGCCGCGGCTGCGGGCAGGGCGTGCGGCGAGCACGGGGCGGCGAGCAGCGTACGCAACTCGGGGGCGGCTTCGGCGGCGGCCGGGCCGAGCCTGGCAAGGGAGCGCAGGGCGGAGTCGGTCAACGGGCCTGCCGGGGCGGCACGCAGCAGGCGGAGGACGGCGGGGACGGCGTCGGCGTCGCCGACCACGCCCAGCGCGGTGAGCAGGGGATCGGCCTGGTCGAAGCGCGGGGTGCCGTCCAGCGGCAGGCCGGCGAGGCGTTCGCGCAGCGGGACGGCGAGCGGCGCGGCGGCGGGGCCGAGGTCGGCGACGAGGAAGCCGAGGTCGTGCGGGAGCACGGGCCGGTCGAGGGCGGCGGCCAGGGCCGGGAGGGCACGCGGGTCTCCGAGCCGGGTGAGGGTCTGGACCAGGCGCCGACCGTCCGGCCCGGAGTCGGGGTGGGTGTCGTCCCAGGGGTCGGCGACCGTGGCCAGGCGGTCGGCGACGGCGTCGGCGGCGGGGGCGGCGAGGCGGAAGAGGTCCGGCAGAACCGCAAGGACGGCCTCGCCGAGGGTCGGGTCGGGGTCGGCGAGCCGGCGGCCGAGCAGGGCGACCAGCTCGCTGAAGGAGCCACGTACCTCGCCGAGCAGCCGGCCGGTCTCCCGGCAGCCGCCGCGGCGCGGCGCCGGACCGGCTGCGGTGAGCTGCTCGGTGCAGAGCGCTGCCCGGTCGGCGGGGCGGTCGCCGAGGGTGCGGTGGAGGATCCGCAGGGCGACGTCGGTCGCGTGGCCGTCCTGGTCGGCGGGGATGCGGCGCAGCAGGCCGACGGCGGTGGGGAGGGTGTCGGCGGGCGGCGCGCCGGGGGTGAGGCGGGCGCGCCGGGCGAAGGCGCCGAGGCGCAGGGCCGCGGGCTGGTCCGGGTCGTCGGCCAGGGCGGTGAGCCAGATGGTGACCGGCCCTGCGAGGTCGGGGAATCGCCCGGCGAGTGCCGCGGCCGCGGTGGCGAGGGCGGTCCGCACCTCGGTGTCGGGTTCGTGCGGCAGCCGCTCGCGCAGCAGCGCGAGGGTGGCGGGCCCGTCGGCGTGCAGGCGGGCGAGCGCGCCGGGTGCGGCGCAGCGCACAGCCGGATCGGAATCGGCGAGAAGGGGCGTGAAGGCGTCGGCGCGCGCGGTCATCGCTTCCCGGCCCCGGGTGAGGAGGGCCCGCCAGGTGGACTCGTCCGTGCTCTCCGCCTCCGGCTCGTCGACCAGGTGGCGGCCGGCCTCGCCGATGCTGGTGAGCAGTTCGACCACCGGCCCGCGGTCCGGCAGGGCCCGGTCGGCGATCAGCTCGAAGAGGAAGGGCAGGCACGCGAGGGTGGCGTCGCAGACGTCGCCCTGGTGGTGGACGGCGCCGTACAGGTCGTCCAGCGCCTCCTCGCGCTCGCCCGGATCGGGGGAGGCCAGGCCGAGCAGCATCGCGGGCACGTCGTCGGCGCGGCCGTAGGCGTGCCCGAGGGCCGCCCAGTCGATCTCATGCAGTGTGTCGAACATGCCCGCCCTCTCCGGTGGTCCCTGCCCGGACAGTCTGCCCCGACCCACTGACAACCGGGCGCCCGCCGGTCGGGCGGTGGCCGCCGAAGGCCTCCAGCGTCCTCTCCAGCAGTGGCAGGGCGCCGACGGTCCGGCCGGAACGGATCAGCAGGTCCCAGGCCGGCTCGAACTTCTTCCAGCCCCCGGCGTAGGCGAGGTGCCGCAGACGTTCGTGCGGGCCCGGCTGGGCGGCGGAGCCGCGCCAGATGTTCGACCAGCGGTAGAAGTCGCGGTAGGCCCGCCAGTAGCCGTCCTCCAGCCGGCGCGCCGTCATTCCCTTCGGCCGGTAAACGACGTGCCGGGTGTCGTAGAGGTCCCAGTCCCGGTGGACGATGCGGTCCTCGGCCTCCAGCTGCTTCCACAGGCCGGTCGACGGGTACGGCGTCATGATGTGGAAGGTCGCCGTCTCGATGCCCTGCTCGACGGCCCACTCCACGGTCCGGTCGAAGACGTCCGGGCCGTCCTGGTCCAGGCCGAAGACGAAGCTGGCGTTGACCATGACCCCGGAGTCGTGGAGGCGTCGGACGACGGCGGCGTAGTCGCGGCCGATGTTCTGGTTCTTCCTGCGCTCGGCGAGGTTGGCGTCGTTGACCGTCTCGAAGCCGACGAACAGGCTGCGCAGCCCGGCGTCCACGGCCCGCTCCAGCAGACCGGGCCTGAGCACCGACTCGACCGTACCCGCCGCCTGCCAGAGCCGACCCGTCCCGGCCATCCCGTCGAACAGGGCCTCGGCGAAGCGCCGGTTGCCCAGCAGGTGGTCGTCGAGGAAGTAGAGGTGCTTGCCGGGGAGCCGGTCGATCTCCGCGAGCGCGTCGTCGACGGCCTGGGTGTAGAACGACTTGCCGCCTTCGAAGAAGGCGTCCTTGTAGCAGAAGTCGCAGTGGTGCGGACAGCCGCGCGAGACCACGATCGAGTTGGGCACGAGGTAGCGGTGGCGCTTGATCAGGTCCCGCCGCACCGGCGGGAGTCCGGCGAGGGTCCGTAGCCGGGAGTCGTAGCGGCGCAGGGGCCGACCTGCCCGGAAGTCCTGGAGGAACTGCGGCCAGGTGTCCTCGCCCGGGCCGGTGAACACCGTGTCCGCGTGCGCCGCGGCCTCGTCGGGGAGCGAGGTGACGTGCAGCCCGCCCATCGCCACGTGCACGCCCCGGGCCCGGAAGTGGTCGGCGATCTCGTAGCTGCGCCTGGCGGAGGTGATGTAGGGCTGGACGACCAGCAGGTCGGGGGTCGGCAGCGTTTCGAGGTCGATCCGCTCCACGTGCTCGTCGTGGAGCTCGACCTCGTCGTCGGGGCTCAGGTATCCGGCCAGCGTGGCCAGGCCGAGCGGCGGGAAGAGGGAGTACTTGATCGGCCTGAACAGCGGGCTGGTCGCCTCCGTCAGGGCGGGAAGGATCATCGTCACGCGCATGCCTGCCCAGACCGCGCGCAGGCGTCCGGCGGTTCCGCCACTGTGCCGGCGGGTCGGCGGTCGGCGGTCGGCGGTCGGCGGTCGGCGGTCGGCGGTCGGCGGTCGGCGGTCGGCGGTCGGCGGTCGGCGGTCGGCGGTCGGCGGTCGGCGGAGGATGGCGGCTCGGCGGCTCGGCGGCTCGGCGGCTCGGCGGAGGACGGTGGCTCAGCGGAGGACGGTGGCTCGGCCTGAGGAACCGGCCGTGATGGAGTGCCTGGCAAAACCGGTGGAGCGGGGCCGGTCACGAGAATAGGTTGAGAGCACCGTCCGTGTCGTCGCCGCTCCCCCGCCGCCGTCACCCGACCCGTGCTCGACCCACCCGTTCAGCCGTCTCACCGGATGCAGAGGATCAGATGACCGACCAGTACGACGAGTTGCTCCCCACCACCCGCCGCGCCCTGCTGCACCGGATCGCGGTGGCGCAGGCCGAGGGCCGCACGCCCTCGCTGGTCGCCGCGGTGGTGCGGGACGGCCGGCTGGTCTGGAGCGGCGCCCGCAGCATGGTCGACGGACACGCCCCCGACGCCGGTGTCCAGTACCGGATCGGCTCGCTCACCAAGACCTTCGTCGCCGTACTCGTGCTCCGGCTGCGCGACGAGGGCCTGCTCGACCTCGCCGACCCGCTCGGACGTCACCTGCCCGGCACCCCGGCCGACGACGCCACCATCGCCCAGCTGCTCGCCCACTCGGCCGGCCTCGCCGCCGAGACGCCCGCGCCCTGGTGGGAGCGGACCGACGGTGCGCTGCGCCCGGCCGTCGCCGACCTCCTGGAGGACGAGCGCCAGCAGAAGCACCCTGCCGGGCGTCGCTACCACTACTCCAACCCCGGCTACGCCCTGCTCGGCGCGCTGGTCGAGCGACTGCGCGGCGAACCCTGGGGCGAGGTGCTGCGCCGCGAGATCCTCGAACCGCTCGGCATGGACCGCACCACCCTGCTCCCCCAGCACCCGCACGCCGGAGGCTTCGCCGTCCACCCCTGGGCGGACGTCATGCTGCCGGAGCCGCCCACCGACACCGGCCTGATGGGCCCGGCCGGGCAGCTCTGGTCCACCGCCGCCGACCTCGCCCGCTGGGCCGCCTTCCTGGCCCGCGGGGACGACAAGGTGCTCTCCACCGGCACCCTCGCCGAGATGCGGCAGGCCTCCACCGGCCCGGAGGGCGCCGACTGGACCAGCGGCTACGGGCTCGGCCTCCAACTGCTGCGCCACGACGGCCGGGTGCTCCACGGGCACACCGGATCGATGCCGGGGTTCACCGCCGGGCTCTGGGTCAGCGAGGCGGACGGCCTGGCCGCCGTCGTGCTCTCCAACGCGACCAGCAATCCCAGTTCCGCGCCGATCGCCGCGGACCTCATCGCGCTCACCGCTGAGCACGAGCCCCGCATCCCCGAGCCCTGGCGCCCGCTGACCTCCGTCGACGAGGAGCTGCTCGCGCTCACCGGCCCCTGGTACTGGGGCGCCGCCGCGCACACCCTGCGGCTCAAGGCCGACCGCGGGCTGGAGCTGGCCACGTTGACCAACAGCCCACGCAGCTCCCGGTTCCGCGCCGAGGCCGACGGCTCCTGGACGGGCCTGGACAACTACTACGCGGGCGAGACGCTGCGGGTGGTGCGGCGCGCCGACGGCTCGGTGAGCCACCTGGACCTCGGCTCCTTCGTCCTCACCCGCGAGCCGTACGGACCGGCCGACGCCGTGCCCGGCGGGGTCGACCCGCAGGGGTGGCGGGCCTTCTGAGG
>NZ_JBHJUK010000085.1:0-38540 GCF_042266225.1 Kitasatospora sp. NPDC056181 | reverse complement strand
CCGCCCCCCGGGGGGCCGCACACCGCGGGGGTGTTTTACGGGGGCGGGGGGGGGGCGGGGTTGGGGGCGGCCCCCCACCCCCCCCCCGCCGGGTTTGCAGCGGGGCCCCCCGGCCCCCGCGGGGGCCCCACGCCGCGTCCCCGGGCCGTCTCTCCCCGGTCCGGCGCATGCCGCGGCCCGCCCCCCTTCCGGTTGGGGAAGGAGCAGCGCGGGTGGCGTCACCTGCAAGCCGGAGGATCTTGGTCCGTCGCGCGTTGCGCACCTTCGCCTTCTTGACATGTATATGACTCGCAGCTTTAACCTGTGATGCCTTACCGCTCAGTAGCATTCCCCAAGCCCGGACATCCCATTCAGGAAGAACCGCGCCTTCGCATCCCGACAGCAGGCGCGTCATGTCACTGGCCGGCCCTTGCACCGTTACTGTTACGGAGAATCCATGAGGCCCACTGTTCCCCCGGCCGATCTGGTCATAGGGATCACCCCGTTCCAGGAGCCGGACGCCGGCCTCGCCGAGGCCGTCTGCCTCGCCGGCGCACTGGGAGTGCTGGACCTGGGAACCGGCGACCGGAGAGCACGCGAGGAACTCGCGGCCCTGCGCGAGCGCTCCCCGGGCCGGTTCGGGATCCGGGTGGGTTCCGGCTGCCGGCTCACGCCGGAGGACCTCGGCCCCCCGGAGCACTCCGGCGTGGACACCGTGGTGGTGGATTCGGCTGCCGATGGCTGGGGCGTGGCACAACTCCCCGACGGCTACCGGGTGCTGGTGGAGGTGACGGACCTGTCGGCGGCACTGGCCGCCGTGGGATCCGGCGCCCACGGACTGGTCGTCCGCGGCTGCGAGAGCGGCGGCCGGGTAGGGGATCTGAGCACCTTCGTCCTCCTGCAGCAGGTGCTGGCAGCGCCGGGGATCGACGTGCCGGTGTGGGCCTGCGGCGGCATCGGGGTGCACACCGCCACCGCCGCGGTGGCGGGCGGAGCGGCGGGCGTGGTTCTCGACAGCCAGCTGGCCCTGCTCGCGGAGTCCGCGACATCCGACGAAACCGCGGCCGCGGTACGCGGCATGGACGGCTCCGAGACCAGTGTGGTCGGGGGCCGCAGAGTGCTGCAACGCGGCCCGAGAGGCGAACCTCCCCGTGCGGCAGACACCCTGACGATCGGTCAGGACGGTTTCCTGGCCGAGAGGTTCGCAGAGCGGTGGAACACGGCGGCCGCGGCGGTACGTGCGGTGCGGGAGAGCGTGCTGGCGGGGCTCCGGTCCGTGGCGTCCGAAGAAGCGGCATCGTCCCTGCTCCGTCCGCGGACGCCGCAGAGCCGGGCCCTGGGCACCGCGCTGCCGGTGGCGCAGGGTCCGATGACCAGGGTCAGCGACCAGCCCGCCTTCGCCGCGGCGGTCGCCGCGGCCGGGGCCCTCCCGTTCGTGGCCCTTGCCCTGACCGGCGCCGGGGGCACCCGCGACCTGCTCGCCCGGACCAGGACCGCGGTTGGTGAACTGCCCTGGGGCGTCGGCGTCCTGGGGTTCGCACCGGAGGAACTGCGCGCCGTCCAGCTGGCCGAGGTGCTGGCCGCCGGGCCCAGTCACGCCGTGATCGCCGGCGGGCGCCCCTCCCAGGCGCGTGTGCTGGAGGAGGCGGGGATCCGCACGTTCCTGCACGTCCCCTCCCCGGGGCTGCTGCGACAGTTCCTGGAGGACGGGGCGCGCAGATTCGTCTTCGAGGGCTCGGAGTGCGGCGGACACGTCGGACCGCAGCACAGCTTCCCGCTGTGGGAGGCGCAGCTGGCGGTTCTCGAGGAGTTCCTCGACACGGCCGAGGGGCGGCCGCAGGTCGACGTGCTGTTCGCCGGGGGCGTGCACGACGAGCGGTCGGCGGCGATGGTGGCCGCGATGGCCGCGCCGTTTGCGGACCGCGGGGTGACGACGGGGCTGCTGATGGGCACGGCCTACCTGTTCACGCAGGAGGCGGTCGCGCTCGGCGCGGTCCAGCCGCAGTTCCAGCGGCAGGTGCTGGCCGCGCAGGGGACCGAGCTGCTGCAGACCGCACCGGGTCACGCCACCCGCTGCGTGCCCAGCCCCTTCACCGGGGAGTTCAACGCGACCCGGGAGCGCCTGCGCACCGAAGGCGTACCCGACCGCGAGGCGTGGGAGCGTCTTGAGCAGCTGAACGTCGGACGGTTACGGGTTGCCAGCAAGGCCGTCGACCGCACCCCGGAGGGGTTGGTCGCGGTCGGTGAGCAGGAGCAGCTGGAACGCGGGATGTTCATGGCCGGGCAGGTCGCGGTCCTGCGCTCGGCCACCACGACGCTCGCCGAACTCCACGCCGCCGTCACGACCGGGGCGGCCGCCTTCCTGTCCGCCGGTGCCACCGAGGCGCTGAAGCGCCTGGAGGACGAGGTGGCGTGCGAGCCGGAGCCGGCGCCGCTGGAGATCGCGGTGATCGGCATGTCGGGCATGTTCCCCCAGGCCCCCGATCTGCCCGCGTTCTGGGCGAACGTGGTGGGCGGGGTGGACGCGGTCACCGAGGTCCCCGTCGAACGCTGGGACCCGGCCGTGTACCACGCGCAGGACGGCGGGAGCGGCACGACCCCCTCCAAGTGGGGCGGTTTCCTGCCCCGGATCCCCTTCGACCCGCTGGTCTACGGCATCCCGCCGTCCGCGCTGGGCAGCATCGAGCCGGTCCAGCTGCTGGCACTGGAGGCCGCGCGCCGCGCCCTGGTCGACGCGGGCTACGACAGCGGGGTCGGTGACGGCGGGCGGGCCTTCGACCGGTCGCGGGCCGGCGTGGTGTTCGGCGCCGAGGCGGGCAGCGACCTGTCGAACGCCGGCGTGCTCGGTGCGGTCCTTCCGGCCTACCTCGGCCGCGTCCCCGAGCCGATCGCCGAGCAGCTGCCGGTCCTGACCGAGGACTCCTTCCCCGGCATGCTGGCCAACGTCATCTCCGGGCGGATCGCCAACCGGCTGGACCTGGGCGGCGGCAACTTCACGGTGGACGCGGCGTGCGCCTCCTCGCTGGCGGCCCTGGACGTCGCGTGCGGGCAGCTGGTCGACGGAACCACAGACCTGGCCCTGTGCGGCGGCGCGGACCTGCACAACGGCATCAACGACTACCTCCTGTTCGCCTCCGTGCACGCGCTCTCCCCCACCGGCCGCTCCCGCCCGTTCGACGCGTCCGCCGACGGCATCGCGCTGGGCGAGGGGGTGGGCTGCGTGGTCCTCAAACGGCTGGCCGACGCCGAGCGGGACGGCGACCGGGTCTACGCGGTCATCCAGGGCATCGGCAGTGCGAGCGACGGCCGCTCGCTCGGGTTGACGGCACCGCGGCCCGAAGGGCAGCGCGCGGCGCTGGAGCGGGCCTACCGCCGCGCCGGGATCGGGCCGGAACAGGTCGGCCTGGTCGAGGCGCACGGCACCGGCACGGTGGTCGGCGACCGCACCGAACTGGCCACCCTGGAGGCGGTGTTCACCGAGGCCGGCGCCGAGCCGGGCAGCTGCGCACTGGGCTCGGTCAAGTCGCAGATCGGGCACACCAAGTGCGCGGCCGGCCTGGCCGGCCTGATCAAGGCGGCGCTGGCGCTGCACACCGGCATCAAGCCCCCGACCCTGCACCTGCGCCGGCCCAACGCGGCCTGGCAGGCCGACAGCCCCTTCGTGTTCCACGACGAGGCCCGGCCGTGGGTCCGGCCGCCGGCCGAACGGGTGGCCGGTGTGAGCGCGTTCGGCTTCGGCGGCACCAACTTCCACACCGTGCTGCGCGGCCATGCCGGTCCGACACCGGCCCACGGCCTGCAGGAGTGGCCGGCGGAGCTGTTCACCTTCCGCGGCGGCGACCGGGCACGGGCGCTGCGTGGGGCGGACGAACTGCTGCGGCTCGCCCGGGCCGACGGCGCGCCGTGGCGGCTGCGCGACCTGGCGCTGGCCGCCGCCCGTCGCGCGGAGCGGGGGCACGGTCCGGTGCAGGCCGCGATCGTGGCCTCCAGCGTCGCGGAACTGGTCGACCTGCTCGGCCGGGCGGTGGCCGGCGAGCACGCACCGGGCGCCGGGCTGCACCTGGCCGACCCGGACGGCGCACCGGGCGGCGAGGTCGCCTTCCTCTTCCCCGGGCAGGGCAGCCAGAAGCCGGGCGTCTTCGCCGAACTCTTCGCGGCCTTCCCGCAGGTCCGGCGTCAACTGCGGCTCGGACGGGCGTATGCCGACCTGCTGTACCCGCCGACCGCCTTCACCCCCGAGGACCGCGACGGACAGCACGCCGCGGTGACCGACACCCGGGTCGCGCAGCCGGTCCTCGGCATGACGGGCCTTGCGGCCCACGAACTGCTGGCACTGGCCGGCGTACGTCCCGACCTGGCCGGCGGCCACAGCTACGGCGAGCTGGTCGCCCTGTGCGCAGCCGGGGCGCTCGCCGCCGAGGACCTGCCGGCGCTCAGCGCCGACCGGGCCCGTTGCATCCTGGACGCGGTCGGCGAGGGGTCGGACCCCGGGGCGATGGCCGCCGTGACCGCCGACGCCCGGTCCGTCGAGCAGGTGCTGGCGGCAGCGGGGCTGGCCGGCCGCGTGGTGGCGGCCAACCACAACGCACCGCGGCAGACGGTCGTCTCCGGTGCGAGCGACGACGTGGCCGCGGCCGGCGTGCTGCTGCGCGAGGCGGGATACGGGGTCAAGCGGCTGCCGGTCGCCTGCGCCTTCCACAGCCCGCTGGTCGCCGGCGCCGGCGGACGCTTCGCCGCGGCACTGGCGGAGCACACCGTGCGGGCCCCGGAGTTCCCGGTCTGGTCGAACCGGACGGCGACGGCGTACCCGGCGGACCCGGCGTCCGTCCGCGCCGAACTCGCCGCCCAGATCGGCGCGCCCGTGCGGTTCCTCGACCAGGTCGAGGCCATGTACCGGGCCGGAGCGCGCGTGTTCGTCGAGGCCGGCCCCGGCACGGTGCTCACCCGTCTGGTCTCGAACGTCCTCGGCGACCGGCCGCACCGGGCGATCCCGCTCGAACGGCGGCGTGGAGGACTGGCCGGATACCTGGACGCACTGGCGGAGCTCGCGGTCGCGGGCGTCCCGGTCCGCACCGGCCGCCTGCTGCGCGGCCGCGACGCGGTGGAGGCCGGCCGGGCCGAGCCCCCGCGCCGCCCCGGCTGGACGGTGGACGGCCACCTGGTGCGCACCGCCGCCGGAGACCTGCTGCCCGGCGCACTCGCGCCGGCCCGACGCGTACCGGAGGCCCTGATGACCGCCCAGCAGCCCGGCCCGCACACCGGATCCGCCGCGAGCGACGCGCTGATCGCGGACTTCCTGCGCAGCAGCCGGGAACTGATCGCAGCCCAGCGCGACATCCTCCTGACCCATCTGGGGGGAGTGACGGGCACGCCGGTCGTCCCGCAGTCGCCTCCGTCCGCCGCCGTCCCGGTCACCCTGCCGTCCGCATCCGTCCTGGCTCCGGATCCCGTCTCTGCCCCTGCCGCTGCCTCTGCCCCGGTGCCGCCGACGGCCGGCGGGGTGGACGAGGTGCTGCGAGCGGTGATCGAGGTGATCGGTGAACGGACCGGCTATCCGGCCGACATGATCGAACCCGAGCTGGACCTCGAAGCGGATCTGAGCATCGATTCGATCAAGCGGACGGAGATCGTGGGCCTGCTCGCCCGACGGCTCGGCAACGGTGCCAACGGGATCCCCGAGCTGGACGACGCTCAGGTCGAGGAGCTGTCCCGGGCCCGCACGGCCCTCGCCATCGCCCGCTGGCTCACCGCCCGAACCGACCCGGCCGATCCGTCCACGGCCGATCCGTCCACGCCCGAGGTCCCCGCCCCGCGGTCCACCGGGTCGCCGGCCGTCGCGGGGAACGAACCGGTACGGCTGTGCTTCGGCACCACCGCGCTGCCCGACCCCACGGCGGCGTCCGAGACCCTGGCCGGCAAGCGGTTCGCCCTGCTGGGCGACGACACCCACCACGCCGCCCTCACCGCCCGGCTCGCCGCGCTCGGCGCGAACGTGCTGCCCCTGGGGGCGGCCCACGAACTGTCCGAGGCGGACGGCCCCGTGGACGGCGTGCTGTTCCTGGACCCGCTGCGTGAGGACGGGCCACCGGTGCTGCCCGCGAGCGTGCCCGTGCTGCGCGCCGCCCTGGCCCGCGACCCGCGCTGGCTGCTGGCCGCCCGACCGGCCACCGCACCCGCCGGAACCGACCACGACCAGGCGGCCGCCGGGCGGGGCGACGGGCTGCGCGGACTGTTCCGCAGCCTGGCCCGCGAATACCCGCACACCACCGTACGGCTCGTCGAGATCGAGGACGCCGCCCGGCAGGCCCCGGACGCACTGGTCGAAGAGCTGCTGGCCGAGGACAACGAACCGGTGGTGCTGCGCGGCCCGGCCGGCCGCCAGGGCATCGCGCTGGTGGAGACGGGCCTCGGCGTCGTGGCCGGCAGGGGGGCGGGGCCGGCCGGCGACGGGGGCGCGGAGGCCGCCGCCCTGGGCCTGGACCGTGACGCCGTGGTGCTGCTCGTCGGCGGGGCCCGCGGCATCACCGCACGCTTCGCCGCCGCCCTCGCCGCCTCCTCACGCTGCCGGCTGGAACTGCTGGGCCGCACGGCTGCGCCCGGCGGCCCCGAGGACCAGGTGACCGCCGCCGCCCAGAGCCGGGCCGAGCTGCGCGGCGTCCTCGCCCGCCAGGGCGTGCCGCTGCCGCAGATCGACGCCACCGCCTCCCGGGTGCTGGCCGGCCGTGAGGTCGCAGCCACGCTCGGGGAGCTGTCGGACCTGGGCTCCACCGCCTGCTACCGGACCGCCGACGCCGCCGACCCGGCCGCGCTGCGGCAGGCCGTCAAGGAGATCCACGCCGAGTACGGCCGGCTGGACGGCGTCGTCTACGCGGCCGGCGTCATCGAGGACAGGATGTTCGCCGACAAGGAACTCGCGTCCTTCCAACGGGTGTTCGCCACCAAGGCGGACGGCGCCGCCGCGCTGCTCGGCGCGCTCGACGAGCTGCCCGCCGCACCACGCTTCACCGTGCTCTTCGGCAGCATCGCGGCAGCCCTCGGGAACCGGGGCCAGAGCGACTACGCGGCCGCCAACGACGCCCTCGAACAGGCCGGAGCCCGCTGGGCGGAGCGCACCGGCAACCGGGCACTGACCGTGCACTGGGGCCCCTGGGCACCGACCGGCCGGCACGGTGGCATGGTCTCGCCCGAACTCGCCGAGGACTACGCCCGCCGCGGCGTGCGCCTGATCGACCCGCAGGCCGGCACGCTGGCGCTGCTGCGGGAACTGGCCTGGGGCGAACCGGGAACCCGCGCCGTCGTCTACACCGCGTCCGGGTGGTGAGACCGTTGACGAACCCGCGCATGCCGCCGGTGGCCGTGGTGGGGATGGCGGTGCTGCTGCCGGGCGCCCCCGACCTCGCCGCCTACTGGCGGAACCTGGTCGACGGCGTCGACGCGATCACCGACCTGCCCGAAGGGCGGTGGGACGCCGGCTTCTACGACCCTCATGCCGTCTCGGGGCCGGCCGCGCCGGACCGGCTCTACTGCCGGCGCGGCGGCTTCGTGGACGGCCTGGCGCAGGTGCAGCCGACCCGGTTCGGCATCATGCCGGCCTCGGTCCCCGGCACCGAACCGGACCAGTTGATCGCCCTGCAGGTCGCCGACGCCGCCCTCGCGGACGCCGGCGGAAGCGACCGCCTGACCGACCGCGACCGGGTCGGGGTGGTCCTGGGCCGCGGCGGCTACCTGACACCGGGCCTGGCCCGCCTGGACCAGCGGGTACGCGGGGCGCACCAGCTGGTGCGCACCCTCGGCGAACTGCTGCCCGAACTCTCGGCCGGCCAGCTGCAACGCGTGCGCGAGGCGTTCGCCGACCGGCTGGGCCCCGACCGCCCGGAGTCGGCGATCGGCCTGGTGCCCAACCTGGCCGCCTCCCGGGTGGCCAACCGGCTGGACCTGCGCGGCCCCGCCTACACGGTCGACGCCGCCTGCGCGTCCTCACTGGTCGCGGTCGACCAGGCGGTCGGCGAGCTGGCGAGCGGGCGCTGCGACGTGGTCCTGGCCGGCGGAGTGCACCACTGCCACGACGTCACGCTGTGGAGCGTGTTCACGCAGCTGCGCGCGCTCTCCCCGAGCCGGCGGATCCGCCCGTTCCACCGCGGTGCCGACGGCCTGCTGATCGGCGAGGGAACCGGCATGGTGGTCCTCAAGCGGCTCACCGACGCCGAGCGCGACGGCGACCGCGTGTACGCGGTGATCCGCGGCACCGGTGTGGCCAGTGACGGCCGCACCTCCGGTCTGACCAACCCCGACCCGGCAGGTCAGTGCCGCGCCGTCCGTGCGGCCTGGCGGGCGGCCGGCCTGGACCCGACGACGCCGGGCGCACTCGGCCTCCTGGAGGCCCACGGCACCGCCACCCCGGCCGGTGACGCGGCCGAACTGGCCACGCTCGCCGAGGTGTTCGGCCCCGCCGCCGCGGACGAGGAACGAGCGGTGCTCGGCTCGGTGAAGTCGATGATCGGCCACACCATGCCCGCCGCCGGCATCGCCGGCCTGGTCAAGGCGGCACTCGCGGTGCACCACGGGATGCAGCTGCCCACCCTGCACTGCGAGGACCCGCACCCCGCGCTGGCCGCCACCCGCTTCCGCACGATCGGCACCGCGCGGCCCTGGGAGCCGGCCGACGGGATCCTCCGCCGGGCCGCGGTGAACGCCTTCGGCTTCGGCGGCATCAACGCCCACGTGGTCCTGGAACAGGCCCCCGCCCTCCCCCGCTCCGGCGCCCCGGCCACCGCGCTACCCGCCGCGCGGGCCACCACCGTGGTGGCCGAACCGGAACGCGTGCTGCGCCTGGCCGCCGACACCCCCGAGCGGCTGGCCGAGCTGCTGTCCGCGCAGGACTCCGCCGTGTCGGCCGCCGCCCGGCCCGAGCCGGACGGACCCGGCGGCCCCCCGGCTCCCCCGTGCCGGCTGGCGATCGCCGACCCGACCGGCAAGCGGCTGGCCATGGCCCGGCGCGCCGTCGAGCGGGGCAGGCCCTGGCGCGGGCGCGGCGACATCTGGTTCACCCCCGCGCCGCTGCTGGGCCCCGCCTCCGCCGGCCGGGGCAAGGTCGCGTTCCTCTTCCCCGGCCTCGAAGGCGACTTCAGTCCCCGGGTGGAGGAGGTCGCCGACCACTTCGGCCTGCCCCGTCCCGCCCTGGCCGCAGGCGCCCGGACGGACGACATCGGCCGCCACGGCGCGGGCATCGTCACGGTCGGACGGCTCCTGGACACCGCGCTGCGCCGCATCGGCGTGCACCCCGACGCGGTGGCGGGACACAGCGTCGGCGAGTGGACCGCCATGATCACCGCAGGCCTCTTCTCCGGTACCCAGGTGGACGCCTTCCTGGACTCCTTCGACCCCGACGCGCTGCAGGTCCCCGGGCTCGCCTTCGCCGTGCTCGGCACCTCCGCCCACGACGTCCAGCAGACGATCGCGAGCCTGGAGGACATGGGCCAGGTCGTCCTGTCGCACGACAACGCCCCGCAGCAGGCGATCGTCTGCGGGCCCGAGGAACCCGTCACCGAACTCGTCCGCCGGTTCCGGGTCCGTGGCGTGCTCGGCCAGGTCCTGCCGTTCCGGTCCGGTTTCCACACCCCCATGCTCGCCCCCTACCTGGCCCCGATCCGCCAGGCCGCCGAAGGCTTCCGGCTGCACCGCCCGACCGTGCCGGTGTGGTCCGGGACCACGGCGTCGCCGTTTCCCGACACCCCGGCGCAGGTCCGCTCCCTGTTCCTGCGCCACCTGCTCGAACCGGTGCGCTTCAGACCACTGGTCGAAGCCCTGCACACCGACGGGTTCCGGGCCTTCGTCCAGGTCGGCCCCGGCCAGCTGGGCTCCCTGGTGGGCGACACCCTGGGCCGGCGGGAGCACCTGGTGATCGCCGCGAACTCGCCGCACCGCGACGGGCTCGCCCAGTTGCGCCGCCTCGCCGCCGCCCTGTGGGTCGAGGGCGCCGAACCCGACTCGGCCGCTCTGCAGCCCGCCCGGGCACGAACCCCGGACAGCCGCCCCACCACTGCGGTACGGACGCACCCCTCGGTACCGCTGGACCTCTCCGGGGGCCTCGTCTCGCTGGAGCCCGCCACCGTCGCCGCCCTGCGTGCCGAACTCGCCCCCGCCCTGCCGGCGAACACCCCTGCCCGGCCCGCAGCCGGTCCGGCCACCGTGCCGCCCGCCGCTGCGCAGGCCGTCGCACCGAGCGCCGTCGCACCAGCCCGCGCCCCGGGCGACACCCTGGCCGCACTGCTCGACGCCCACCCCGTAGCGGCCGAACTCGGCGCCCTCCTGCGCGACACCGAACGGGCCGTCGCCGAGGTGCTCACCCACCGCCGGCCGGCCGCCGCACCGCCGCACCGGACCGCACCGGCACAGCCCGTCTCCCCTGCCCCGCCGCCGCACCGGGAGCCACCCGCGCCGGCCCGGCCCGTCCCCGCCCGGGAACGCGCGCACCACAGCAGCCACCTGCTCATCTCGACCGGGACCATGCCCTACCTGCTCGACCACTGCTTCTACCGCCAGCGCCCGGGCTGGCCCGACCTGTCGGACCGCTGGCCGGTCGTCCCCGCCACGACGATCGTCCAGCACCTGATGGACGCCGCCGAGCAGGCCGCACCGGGACAGGTGGTCCGTGCCCTGCACGACCTGCGCTTCGGCCGCTGGGTGCCGGCCGCGAGCCCCCTCGACATCGAGATCACCCTTGAGGACGCCGGCCCCGGCCGGTTCACCGCCGCCTTCGGCAGCTACGCGGCCGGCACCGTCGAACTGGCGGACCGCCACCCGGCCCCGCCCACCCCGTGGCCGGCCGAACCGCCCGGGAGCACGCACCGGACGCCGATGCCGGCCACCAGGCTCTACGACGAGCGGTGGATGTTCCACGGCCCCGCCTTCCAGGGCCTGACCGCCCTGACCGAACTCGGCGGGAACCACGTGCGCGGTGTGATCACCGCGCCTTCCGCACCCGGTGCGCTGCTCGACAACGTCGGCCAGCTCCTCGGCTACTGGATCATGGCCACCCACACCGAACGCTCCGTGGTCTTCCCGGTGGGCATCCGCCACCTGCGGCTGCACGGACCGCAGCCGCGCCCGGGCACCGACCTGGACTGCCGGATCCGCATCACCGCGATCAGCCGCACCACCCTCGAAGCGGACGTCCAGCTCCTGGCCGACGGCGAGGTCTGGGCCGAGATCGACGGCTGGCAGGACCGCCGCTTCGACAGCCACCCCGAGACCCGGCCCGTCGAACGCTTCGTCGAGCGCGAAACGCTCTCCACCCCGCAGCCCGGCGGCTGGGTCCTGCTCCACGAGCGCTGGCCCGACCTCGCCTCCCGCGACCTGATCATGCGCAACCACCTGGGCGCAGCCGAGCGCGAGCAGTACGACCGGCAGCCGCCGCGCGGCCGCCGGGCCTGGCTGCTGGGGAGAATCGCGGTCAAGGACGCGGTGCGGCGCCTGCTGTGGCAGGACTCGACCGACCGGCCCTTCCCCGCGGAGATCCAGGTGCTCAACGACCCCTCCGGCCGCCCCCGGGTGCGCGGCCTGCACGGCCGGCTGCTGCCGGACCTGGAGGTCACCCTCGCCCACCGCAGCGAGATCGCGGTCGCACTCGTGCGCCCCTCCTGCGGCAGCGGTGCTCCGGGCCCCGGGATCGACGTGGAAGAGGTCACCGCACGCCCCGCCGAGACCCTGCCCGTCGCGCTGCTCCCGCGGGAGGTCCGGCTGCTGACGGCCTGCCAGGCAGAGGACGGCGCCTCCCGGGACGTCTGGTTCACCCGGTTCTGGGCCGCCAAGGAGGCAGCCGCCAAGGCCGAGGGCACCGGGCTCCGCGGCCGGCCGCACGACTTCACCGTGGTCACCGCCGGCCCCACCGCTCTGCGGGTCGCCGTCGCCACCCCCGACGGGCTCCGCACCCACCACGTGCACTGCACCCGGGTCAGCAGCCCACCCGGCCGGCCGCAACGCGACTACGTCGTGGCCTGGACCGCGGACTCCCCCGACCACCACGACCTCGAAGGACAGACGGCGTGACCACCAGCGAGCACCTTTCCCCGACCGGCCCCGAGATCCTCACGGAGGTGACCAGCATGCTGGCCGCCGTGCTCGACGAGTACGGACTCGACACCGCCGACGTCACCATGGAGGCCCGGTTCACCGAGGACCTCGGCCTGGAGAGCATCGACCTGGTCACCCTCGCCGGGCTGCTGCGCGACCGCTGGGGCGACCGGATCAACTTCGCCGAGTTCATCGCCGACATGGAGCTCGACGAGATCATCGGCCTGACCGTGGGACGGCTCGTCACCCATGTCGAGGACCGGCTGCACAGCGCGGAACGGACCTGACATGGCCTTCATCGACCTGGACGGGCTCCGCTGCCACGTGCAGCGGCTGAGCCCGCAGGACGGCGGTCCACCGGCGGCCACCGTCGTCCTGCTGCACGGGCTGCTCACGGACAGCCTCGCCAGCTTCTACTTCACCCTGGCCCCCACCCTCGCGTCCGCCGGCCTCGACGTGCTGATGTACGACCACCGCGGCCACGGTCGCAGCGCCCGGCCCGCCACCGGCTACCGGCTGGAGCACTTCACCGACGACCTCCAACGCCTGCTGGACCGCCTCGGCATCCCCGGCCCCGTGCACCTGGTCGGCAACTCCTTCGGCGGCACCGTGGCGTTCGCCCTCGCCGCCCGCCGCCCCGAGCTGGTCGCCGGGATCCTGGCCATCGAGTCCGAACCGGCCTCGGCGGCCTGGGCGGCCAAACTGGACGGCATCCTGGCGGACGCCGAGCGCAAGCTGGCCCGGGAGAAGGTCCTGACGTGGATCGCCCGGCGCCGCGGCCCCCACACCGCCCGCCTCGCCCGCACGGCCGGTTCCCTGCTCGCCGAGACGACCATGGCCCGTGACATCCCGGTGAGCCGGCTGCCCGCCGAGGCCGCCCTGCGCGCCATCGCCTGCCCGGTGCTGGCCGTCTACGGCGCGCGCTCGGACCTGGCCGAGCAGGCCGCCCGGCTCGAACAGCTGCTGCCGAACTGCCGGAGCGTCACCGTCCCCGGTCAGGAGCACTCCGTCCTGGTCGAGACCCCCGACACGGTCCGCCACCTCACGCTCGCCTTCCTCGCCGAACACGGCGTCGACCTGCGCCACCCGTCCGCGCAGTCGTCCGCACAGGCGTCCGCTCTGGCGTCCGCTCAACCGGTCGCGCACCCGTCCGATCGACCGGTCGCCCAGGCGTCCGCGCAGGCGTCCGCGCGACCGGTCGGCAGCCGGGCCGCCGAAGGGAGCACCCGGTGAGCCGGTTCCTCTTCGTCGTCCCGCCCCTGGTCGGACACATCAACCCGGCCGTCGGCGTCGCGGCCGAACTCGCCGCCCGAGGCCACCGCACCGCCTGGGCCGCCCTGCCCGAAGCGATCGCCCCCCTGGCCGGGCCGGAAGCCGAGATCCACCCCTGTGCCGTCCTCCCGTCGGCGGACCGCACCGCTCCCCCCGGCCCGCTCGACGAGGCCTACCGGCGCCCGCCGGACCTCCGCGGCACCGCTGCTCTGAAGTACCTGTGGGAAGGCTTCCTGATCCCCCTCGCCGACGCGATGGCCCCCGGCATCGAGGCCGCGATCGCCCGGTTCCGCCCCGACGTCCTCGTGGTGGACCAGCAGGCCGTCGCCGGCGCACTGGTCGCCGAACGCCACGGCCTGCCCTGGGCCACCTGCGCGACCACCTCCGCCGAGTTCACCGGCGCCCTGGCGGGCCTGCCCCTGGTCGAGGCCTGGATCCGCGGACTCCTCGACGGACTGCGCGGACGCATCGGCGCCCCCGGCCGGACCACCGACCCCCGCTTCTCCCCGCACCTGGTGCTCGCCTTCACCACACCGGAGCTGACCGGACCGGCCACCATCGACCGGCCGATCCGCTTCGTCGGCCCGGCCATCGCCCCCCGCCCCACCGAACCGCCCTTCCCCTGGGAATGGTTGGACCCCGGCCGCGCCACCGCCCTGGTCACCCTCGGCACGGCCAACGCCGACACCGGCACGGCCTTCCTGACCGCCTGTCACCGAGCCGTGCAGGAGCGCTCCCACCGCCTGCAGACGGTGATCGCCGATCCGGGCCACGCCCTCGGAGCCCCGCCTCCCGACGCCGATGTCCTGGTCCTCCCCACCGTCCCGCAGCTGCGGCTGCTGGAACACCTCGACGCGGTGGTCTGCCACGCCGGCCACAACACGGTCTGCGAGTCCCTGTGGCACGGCGTCCCCCTGGTCGTCGCACCGATCCGCGACGACCAACCGGTGGTGGCCGGACAGGTGGCGGCGTCCGGCGCCGGCATCCGGGTGCGGTTCGGCCGCCCCGATGCCACCCGCCTCGGCCGGGCCCTCGACGAGGTCATCGACAACGCCGCCCACCGCGCGGCCGCCCGCCGCATCGGCGACTCCTTCCGAGCCGCCGGCGGTGCAGCCGCTGCCGCCACCCACCTCGAACGGCTGACCCGCCCCCTGCCCGAACCTGTGGAGGAACCGCCCCGATGACCACGGCAGACCCGGAACAAGCGCCCGCCCGCGGGACGACAGCGCACCCCACCGAACGCGTCGCCGCCCTGCGCCCCGCCTACCAGGCCGACCTGGCCCACGGCACCGACCGGTTCTTCCACCGACGCCGCACCGACTGCCCCTGGTGCGCCTCCGCCGCGCTGCGCACCCGCCTGCGCACCACCGACCTGCTCCAGCACAAACCCGGCCGCTTCACCCTGGACACCTGCGAGGACTGCGGGCACACCTTCCAGAACCCCCAACTGAACGCCAAGGGACTGGAGTTCTACTACCGCGACTTCTACGACGGCCTGGGCGAGGAACGCCTCGGCAAGACCTTCTCGGCCCGTACCGGCGTCCACCGGAAGCAGGCCCGCTCGGTGCTTCCGCACGATCCGGCCCCACGGTACTGGCTGGACGTCGGCACCGGACACGGCCACTTCTGCACCACCGCCCGCGACGTCTTCCCCAGCACCACGTTCGACGGACTGGACCACAGTCAGGGCGTCGAACTGGCCGAGCGGGCCGGCCGGTTGCGGCGCGGCCTGCGCGGCGAGCTCCCCGAGCTCGCTCCCCGGCTGGCCGGGCTGTACGACGTGGTGAGCATGCTCCACTACCTCGAACACACCACGGACCCTTCGCGGGAACTCGCCTCGGCCCGTCAGGTGCTGCGCCCCGGGGGGCTGCTGCTGATCGAGGTCCCCGACCCCCGTAGCCGCTCCGCGCGCCTGCTGGGGCGGTGGTGGCTGCCCTGGCTCCAGCCGCAGCACCTGCACCTGGCCCCCGCCGCCAACCTGCGCCGCCGCTTGGAGGCCCTCGGCTTCACCGTGGTGCTGGAACAGCACGGCGAGGCGCACGACCCGATCGACCTGCTGGCCGCCGTCTGGCTGTTCCTGGACCGCCTCGCCCCGCGCGAGGACGCACCCTGGCATCCCGGCGGGCCTCCCGGGCGCCTGCGGCGGGTCCTGCGTCCGGCACTGCTCCTGGCCGGCGCCCCTCTCCTGGTCGCCGCGATGCTGCTCGACCGCCTCCTGGCTCCGGTCGCCGGCCGCACCGGCTTCTCCAACGCCTACCGTCTGCTGGCCCGCCGCACCACCTGAGGTGGGCCGTCGGACATCGACAACACGCACCGTAGCGGCCTTCGGTCGGCCAGCGCCGCGTCCGCGGCGGCGGGCGGAGGAAGGGGAGGTGCAAGGAGGAGAACCCACTCCTTGCCACTTCTAACCTATAGCGCACGGGGGGCCTTGCGGCAAGGCCCCCCTCGTACCGCAGAATCGCTCACCGAGGCCAGAACCTGCGGAAACGGGAGATCCACGAAGTGCAGCTGCTGTTGTCGGTTCATGGGGCGGCGTGCGTGCCGCCGGTGTTCGCGGGTACGACCTCGGATCGGAGCCGCTGAGATGAATTCCTTGACCACCAGTGCGTTCGACCTTCCCGACCGCCTCTCCCCCAAGGCCGACCCGGCACTGATCGCCGGCGACGAGCAGCACTTCGCGGCCATCGAGGAGAGCCTCGAACAGGCCATCGCCGAACTGTCGGAGCTCCTCGACGACGCGCGCAGGGCACCCGGCGGCATCGGCCGGGAGGCGATGGACCGCGACGCGGAGGTCCACCGGTTGAGCGCCCGCCTGCGCGCCCTGCGCCGCTTCGGGCTGGACCTGTGCCTCGGACGCATCGTCAGCACCGAGGACCCCGAGCCCGTGTACGTCGGCCGGCTCGGCCTCACCGACAGCACCGGCCGCCGGCTGCTGATCGACTGGCGCTCCCCCGCGGCCGAGCCGTTCTTCGCGGCGACCCACGCCAACCCGGCGGGTCTGGCGAGCCGTCGCAGGTACCGCTGGACCCGCGGCCGGATCAGCGACTACTGGGACGAGGTGTTCACCGCGGACGGGCTCGAAGGGCACGCCGCGCTCGACGACCAGTCCGCGTTCATCGCCAGCCTCGGCACCAACCGGTCGGCGCGGATGCGGGACGTGCTCGGCACCATCCAGGCCGACCAGGACGCGATCATCCGCGCGGGCTCCCGCGGCGCCCTCGTCGTCGACGGCGGTCCGGGCACGGGGAAGACCGTCGTCGCCCTGCACCGTTCCGCCTACCTCCTCCACTCCGACCCCCGTCTCGGCCACCGTCGCGGCGGCGTGCTCTTCGTCGGTCCGCACCAGCCGTACCTGGCCTACGTCGCCGACGTCCTGCCCAGCCTCGGCGAGGACGGCGTGCAGACCTGCACCCTGCGGGACCTCGTCGCGGAGGGGGCGAAGGCGGCGGTCGAGTCCGACCCGGAGGTGGCCCGTCTGAAGTCGTCGGCGGACATGGTGAGGGCGATCGAGCCGGCCGTCGGCATCTACGAGGAGCCGCCCACCGAGGGGATGACGGTCGAGACCCACTGGTCCGACATCTGGCTGAGCGCCGACGACTGGGCCGCGGCCTTCGGGGCGCCGGAGCCGGGCACGCCGCACAACGAGGCGCGCGACCAGGTCCGGGAGGAGCTGCTGACGATCCTGGTCGAGAAGGACGACAGCGACGCCTCCCCAGAGCTGCTCCGCCGGTCGCTGCTGCAGAACAGGGAGCTGATCACGGCCCTCAACCGCGCGTGGCCGATGCTCGAACCGACCGACCTCGTCGGGGACCTCTGGTCGGTACCCGCCTACCTGCGCAAGTGCGCCCCCTGGCTGAGCCCCGACGAGGTCCGCAAGCTCCAGCGCAAGGACGCCCAGGCCTGGACGGTGTCCGATCTGCCGCTCCTGGACGCGGCACGACAGCGGCTCGGCGACCCGCAGGCGTCCGCCCGCAAGCGCCGGCACGAGGCCGCCGTCGCCGCCGAACGCGCCGGCAGGGCCGACGTCATCAGCGGCCTGCTGGAGGCCGACGACGACGGTGAGGGCGCGGTGACCATGCTGCGCGGGCAGGACCTCCAGGACAGCCTGATCGACGAGACCGCCCTGCCCGCCGCCGACCCGGACCGGCTCGCCGGCCCGTTCGCGCACATCGTCGTGGACGAGGCCCAGGAACTGACCGACGCCGAGTGGCAGATGCTGCTGCTCCGCTGCCCCTCGCGGAGCTTCACCATCGTCGGGGACCGCGCCCAGGCCCGGCACGGGTTCACCGAGTCGTGGCGGGAGCGGCTCGACCGGGTCGGGTTCGACCGGATCGAGACCACCTCGCTGGGGATCAACTACCGGACGCCGGAAGAGGTCATGGCCGAGGCCGAGCCGGTCATCCGGGCCGTGCTCCCGGACGCCAACGTGCCGGCCTCCGTCCGCAGCAGCGGCATCCCGGTCGTGCACGGATCCGTTGCCGACCTGGACTCCGTCCTCGACGCCTGGCTCGCCGCGAACACCGACGGCGTCGCCTGCGTCATCGGCGATCCCGGGTTCCCGACGACGCCCCGCATCCGGTCGCTGACTCCCGAACTGTCCAAGGGACTTGAGTTCGACCTGGTCGTCCTCGTCGACCCGGAGGCGTTCGGCGAGGGCATCGAAGGCGCGGTCGACCGCTACGTCGCGATGACCCGCGCGACCCGGCAACTCGTCGTCCTCACGAGCTCCTGACAGCGGATTCCGTCCACCCGGTGAGCCATTGACAGCCCGTCACGGTGCTCGGTGTAATGCGGGTGCACTGCGGAGGCACTGCGGAGGCAGGAGACGGCGGCCGTTTCGGGCTGTTCCCGGGGGAAAGCAGGAAGTCATGGGTGCGGACACGATGGCGGCGGCGGAATCCGCCGGGCTCAACGCGCGGATGGCCGCGCTGTACGAGCGCGACGGGGCGTGCCAGGGGCTGGGCATCGCGCTCGACGAGGTGTCCTCCGGGCGGGCGCGGATGCGCGTGACGGTGACTCCGGCCATGGTGAACGGCCACGGCATCGCGCACGGCGGCTACCTCTTCCTGCTCGCCGACGCCGCGTTCTCCTACGCCTGCAACAGCTACGGCCCGGTGACGGTGGCCCAGGCCGCTCAGGTCACCTTCCTGGCCCCGGCGGAGGTCGGGGACGAGCTGACCGCCGAGGCGGTGGAGCGCGTCCGGTCCGGGCGGAGCGGGATCTACGACGTGACGGTGCGCAACTCCGCGGAGAAGGTGGTCGCGGAGTTCCGCGGGCAGAGCGTGATGCTCGCCGGGAAGCCGCACTCCGGCTGACCGGGCGGGGGCCGATCCCCCGCCCGGTCAGCCGGTGCGCCAGTGCGCCGATGCGCCGGCGGAGCGGACTCGCGGCTAGGCCGGCGGGCGCTCGTCCACGACCTGCTGGAGTTTGCCGGTGCGCGGGTTGGTGGTCAGCCCGGAGCGCGGCACCCATTCGACGGTGAGGTGGTGGATCGCGCCGGCCGCCACCTCGTCGGGGTAGAGCGGCCGGGCCCGGTAGACCGCCTCGACGAGCCGCTCGCTCAGGCCGGGCGGAGGCTCCTCGGTGCAGCCGAGGCGCAGGATCAGGCCGTCCCTGCCGTCCCAGCGGCGCTGGACCAGCTGCATGCCGGAGACGACCTGGTCCGGGTCGTTGGCGAGCAGCACGGCGCGGATCTCCTCGGTCGGCATGGCCACCGTGCCGACCCGGGCGCCCTCGCCCGACCGGCCGACCAGCCGGAACCGCCCGCGTTCGACGTCGACCCACTCGGCGCGGTCGCCGGTCGGGTAGCGGAGGATCGGCATCAGGGTGCGGAACAGGTTGGTGACCACCACCCGGCCCGGCACCCCCGGAGTGGTGACCGGCTCGCCGCTCACGTCGTCGACCAGCTCCACCACGGTGCGGTTCGGGAACGCCTCGTGCACCCGGACGTCGTCGCCCGGCACCGGCGCGCCGACCAGCCCGGCATCCACCGAGGCGTAGCCGATCGAGGCGACGGCCGCCTTGGGGAAGGCCCGGGAGAGGATCGGCCGCAGGTCGGCGAAGAGCAGGTCCCCTCCGAAGAGCAGCAGTTCGACGCGCTCGCTGGCCTTCCCCTGCCTGACCAGGTACTCGGCGACCGAGCTGAGCTTCATCGGCTCGCCGGCCAGCACGTCGACGCCGAAGTCCTCGATCAGGGCGGCCACGTAGGCGTCGGGGGCGGCACCGACCGGCAGCCGGACGTTGTCCACCGGTGCGTGGTGCAGGGCGTTCTCGATGTACAGGAAGCCGCCGTACAGCTCGCCGGCGCAGAACAGGTTCGCCACCCGGTGCCCGGGCCTGAGACCGGCCTGGACCAGGCCCGCGCCGAAGGCGGTCACCGAGTCGGTGTGCTCGGTGCGCGACCAGGGGGAGAACTTCGGGACGCCGGTGGTGCCGCCGGTCTTGTAGACGCCGGCGTCCAGCAGCGGTCCGGTGAGCAGCCGGTTGTCCGGCCAGGAGTTGGCGGCCCAGAAGGCCGTCTGCTCGATGACGGGGAGCTGGTCGAGACGCTCGACGCGGGCCGGAAGGTCCCGGTAGAGCTCGGCGTAGAACGGGGAGTTGCGCCGGGCGAAGTCGATCAGCTCGGGCAGCGGTTTGGCGGGCACGGGCTCTCCTGACGTGCGGTCGGGGCGTCGGTCGGGCACAGGATCGGGACGTACGGTCGGGGTGTGAGGGCCGGGCACGGGGCCAGGCGCAGGGCCGGGCGTGGGGCCGGACTCGGGGCCGGGCACAGGGTCAGCCGGGCACGGGGTCAGCCGGACTCGGGGCGGCCGATCCAGGTGCGGGCGAGGGTCTGGACGGCGGCGCCGTCCGGGTCGGCGAGCTTCTGCTCCAGGTACGCGGCGGCCCAGTCGCTGGTGGGCACGCGGAAGGCGGGCCGTTCGGCGCGCAGGGTCCGGACGACCACCTCGGCGACCTCCCGGGCCGACTGTCCGGCCGCCTCCCAGCCCTGGCCGCCGACCCAGGCGAGGTGGTCGGCGAACGTGGGCGCGTACGGGCCGGAGGCGGCCAGGATGGTCGTGCGGTCGATGTCCGGGAAGACGCCGAACGCGGTGTCCGGTACGAAGCCGGGCACGACGACGGAGACCCGCACGCCGTGCGCCCCGGCCACCGGGGCGAGGCTCTCCATGAACCCCTCGACGGCGAACTTGGCCGCGCAGTATGCCTCGTTGAAGGGCTGGCCGACGACGCCGTGCACGCTGCCGACGGTCACCAGCCGGCCGGCCGAGGCGCGCAGCAGCGGCAGCGCGGCGCGGCTGACCGCGATGACGCCGAAGAAGTTCACCTCCAGATTGGCCCGCAGCGCGGCCATCGTGGACATCTCCAGCGTCGGGTCGAAGTTGGAGACGCCGGCGTTGTTGACCACCGCGTCGAGCCGTCCGTAGGTCTCGGCCACGCCGTCCACGCAGGCGGCCACGGAGTCGGCGTCGGTGACGTCGAGCCGGCGGACGTCCAGGGTCACGCCGGCCCGCCCGGCCGCCTCGGTGAGCGCCGCGCCGCGGGCCGGTTCGCGCAGCGTGGCCACTGTGGTGAACCCGGCCCGGGCGGCCGCGACGGCGGTGGCCAGGCCGATCCCGGATGAGGTGCCGGTGATCAGGACGACCGGCCCGCTCATCGCGCCGGCTCCGTCAACCCGGGCTCCGCGTCGGCGGGTTCCTTCTGCGCTCGGGCGGCGGCGTCGAGCCGGGCCTGGATGCCGAGCGCGGGCAGGAAGGAGCAGGCCGCCAGCAGGGTGCCGCCGGCCATCGTCCAGCGCGCCGCGTCCAGGATGCCCAGGGGGCCGGTGAGCGCCGAGACGGCCAGACCACCGAGCAGGGCCGCCAGCGGGATCACGCCCCAGGTGACGGTGCGGAACGCCGCGTGCATCACGCCCTGGTGCTCGGCGGACATCCGGGACTGCCGGGTGGGCGCGCTGCACACGTTGATGCAGGACATGAAGAAGCCGTAGCAGCCCATGGTCACCGCGATCACCGGCCCGGCCGGCAGTGCGGGCGCGGCCAGCACGCCGAGGCCGACCAGGCAGTGCAGCAGCAGCGACCAGGCGAGCGTGCGGCCCAGGCCGAACCGTTCGCTGATCCGCGGGGCGATCACCGCACCGGCCAGCGCGCCCACCGCGCCGACCGACATGGCCGCGCCGAAGACGCCGACCGAGACCCCCATGCCCCGGTAGGCGAGCACCGGCAGCACGGTGACGAAGACCGGTCCGCCGCAGTTGAGGGTGACGGCCGCCAGCACCACCCGGCGCAGCACGGGATCGGCCCAGTTCATCCGGAAGCCGGCGGTCAGCCGCTCCCAGACCGTGCCCTCGACGACCGTGCGATCGCCCCACGGCTTCATGGACCGGAAGCAGGCGGCGGAGACCAGGTAGCTGGCCGCGTCCACGAGCAGTGCGGCCACGCCGAGCGCGCTGTACAGGGCCGCCGCGATCGAGGGGCCGGCCACCTCGGAGACCGAGCCGCTGCCCTCCAGCCGGGAGTAGGCGCGGACCATCTGGTCCTCCTCCACCACGGCGGGGACGGCGATCAGGTAGCCGACGTTGAAGAAGATCGTCGCGCCGCTGATCACCGCGACGCAGCCGAACAGCAGCGGGGTGGAGAGGAAGCCCAGCCAGTGGGCCAGCGGGATCACCGCGACGGCGACCAGCCGGATCAGGTCGCAGACGAGCATCGTCCGTCGCTTGTTCCAGCGGTCGACCAGCACGCCGGCCACCGGACCGAGCAGCGGGATGCCCAGGTACTGGGCCATCGCCACCACGCCGACCTGGAGGGCGGAGGCGTGCAGGACGAAGATCATCAGAGTGGGGACGGCGAAGACGGTGATCCGGTCGCCGACCACGCTGACCGTCTGGCCTGCCCAGAACAGGTTGAAGCCGCGCCCCAGGTCGGCCGGGCGGCGGGCCTTCACGAGGCCTCCTCCTCGGCCGTGCGGACCACGAAGCCGGCCGTCTTGCCGGTGCGGTCGTTGCCGACCAGCTCGCCGACCGCGCTGACCCGGAAGTCCTCCGGGTCGTGCTGGAAGGCGGTGCTCAGCGTGAAGGTCGCGGAGAACAGCTCCGCGCGCAGCCGGTCGGTGTCCACGGCCGTGCCGGGGTCGGTCAGCAGCAGGACGTCCACGCCGGTGGCCCGGCCGCCGTTCTCGGTGATCACCACCTGCGCCCGGGAGACGCCCGGCTCGCGCTCCGCCCGGGCGACCAGCTCGTCCACGTGCAGGCCGAGACCGCGCACCTGGACGACGCTGTCGCGCCGGCCCAGGACCCGCATCGCCCGGCCCCGCCGCCCGCACGGACAGGCGGTCAGCTCCCCCGCGTCGCCGGTGCGGTAGCGCAGGACCGGGTTGAGCATGTCGGGGTTGAGGGTGGTGAAGTCCAGCAGCCCGTCCGGGCCGACGTGCACCAGTTGCTCGGGCAGGGGGTGGAAGGTGTCGGCCGGGCAGTCCGGGGTGTTGGTGCCGACCACCCACGTCTCGGTGGAGCCGAACATGCCCCAGCGGCGGGCCTGAGGTGCGACGGCCGCGAGGTCGTCGGCGAGTTGCGGCTGCCAGGCCTCGCCGAGCCAGAGCACCTTGCGCAGGGCGGGCAGCTTCAGCCCGGCGGCGCGGGCGTGCGCGAACCAGAGCCGCAGGACGCTGGGTGTCCCGCCGATCGCGGTGGCCTGCTGGTCGGCGAGGAGGCCCAGCCAGTCCCCGTACTCCTCCCGGGTGACGGACCCGAGCGCGATCACCCGGCAGCCGGCCAGGTCGGCCAGCGCGGCGGCGAGGAAGTGCGCGCCCCACATCCGGCCGGCACCCCAGGCGTTGACGAAGGTGTCGTCGCGGTCGAGCGGCTGCCAGTGCGCGTGCACCCCGGCCATGTAGAAGCCGGTGGGCGCGTACCCGACCTTCGGAGCGCCGGTGGAGCCGCCGCTCTGGAACAGCCAGGTGGCACCGTTTTCGGAGCGCGGCTCCAGGTGGGCCAGGGCGACGTTCAGGTCGTCCTTGGCCAGCGGCGGAAGGGCGGCCAGCTCGTCGAGGGAGCTGACCGCACCCGGCAGGCCGGCGTAGCGCGGGGCCAGCGCGGGCACGGTCCGCAGCCGCTCCAACGCCCGGGCGGCCACGGGAAGATGTGGAGCAGCGGCCTCGGGCGGCAGGGAGAAGGTGTCGGTCATCGGGGGTCCGTCCGTGGGGTGGTGGGGGTGCGGTTGGCGAGCCACTTCGCGTGGGCGTCCCGGTAGGCGGTGAACCGGGCGCTGGTGATGTCCCGTTGGAGGGTCCGGTGCGGGTCGGACCAGTCCGGGGCGATCACCCCGTCCGGCTCCAGCTCCGAGAACCAGTACCGCTCGCCGTCGTACAGGAAGTCGACGCAGAAGAACGGGATCGCCAGCTTCTCGGCGAAGTAGGCGGTGGCTTCTGCCAGTTCGGGCGGTACCGGCGGGAACTCCATCGTCCCGCCCCGGCTGGCGTTGGCCACCGGCGAGCCGGGCTCCGGGATCCGCTTCATCACCGCGTACGGCTCGCCGTCGACCACGTAGACCCGGTAGTCGACGGTGCCGTCGCCGAGGTACGGCTGGGCGACGAGCGTGGTGTCGCCGCCCTGCGCGAGGCTGGCCAGACCCCGGATGTCCTCCGGCCCGCGGGCCAGGTTGATCCCGCCGCCGCCGCACCAGCCGGCCGGTTTGACGATGGCCGGGTAGGTGAGGTTGCCGAGGGCGACCTCGTACTGGTGCTTGCTGATGTCCCGGCCGGTGCCGATCCGGACCGACGGGATCGGCGGCACCGGCGAGTCGGCGAGGTGCAGCACGGTGGCGAGCTTGTCGTTGCCGATCAGCGAGACCTGCGGCGGGAACGGCAGGTAGAAGCCGGCCTGTTCGAGCACCGCGTAGAGCGCGTACTGGTTGAAGACGTCCATCGACTGGTAGGGCAGCGAGTAGAGCGCGGTGATGAAGAGGGTGTCCTGCGGGGTCACCGGCTCCTCGTCCACGTAGACCAGCGGCCGGGCCGGGTCGGTGGCGTCCACGGTGACCGCGTCCGGCGCGTGCCGGCACCACGTGAGGCCCAGTTGCTCGGCGGTCTCGGCGTAGAGGTCCCAGAAGAAGTGGTGCCAGGTCGCCGTCATCCGGGTGGACTCGCGGTCGGGGAAGATCCAGCACATCCGGCGCAGCGGGCCGGGGTCGTTCGCGGGGCCGGTGGGGTTCACCGTGCTCCTTCCGGGGTGGTCCGTGGGGTCGGCGGGTGCGCGGCGGGTCCGGCGGATCGGGGACCGGTGGGTCCGGCGGGTCCGGCGGGTCCGGTGGGTCCGGTGGTCCGTGGGGTCGGCAGGGGCGCGGCGGGTCCGGCGTACGCATGGGGTTCGGGAGGCCCGGCGTACGCGGCAGGTCCGGCGGGGGCGGGCTGCACGGCCGGGGCCGGTGCGGCGCTCGCCGCGCGGTCGGCCCGGTCGGCCCGGTCAGCCCGGTCGACCCGGTCAGCCCACCAGCGGCGGCCGGCCTCCGGGAGGGTGTCCACCGGGTCGTAGTACGGGTGGCGGCGGTCGAGCGGGGCCCCGCCGGCGGGGTCACGGACCTCCGGCTCGGTGCGGTAGTTCTTGGTCCAGTAGGAGATGCCGCGCTCGCGGTCGTACCCGACCGCCTGGTGCACCCAGCGCTTGCCGAGGTCCGGCACGTCGCAGACCAGCCGAGGCGTGGCGTAGCCGGGCAGGTAGCCCATGATCGCCTCCTGGAGCCGCTGCGCCTCGTGCACGCTGGTCCGCCAGTGTTCGGCGTTGGGGATCATGTCGCAGAGGTAGAAGTAGTAGGGCAGGATGTTCGCCTCCCCCTGGAGTGCGAAGCAGAGGTCGAGCAGGTCCTCGGGGGTCGCGTTGACGCCGCGCATCAGCACGCCCTGGTTGCGGACGTCCCGCACGCCCGCGTCCAGCAGCGCCCGGGCCGCCTCGGCGACCAGCGGGGTCACCGACCGGACGTGGTTGGCGTGGGTGTGCACGGCGAGGTTGACGGCACGCCGGGCGGCCAGCGCGGCGACCCGGTGGACGCCGTCGAGGACCTGCGGCTGCAGCCAGTGCTGCGGCAGCCCGACCACCGCCTTGCTGGCCAGCCGGATGTCCCGGACCGACTCCAGCTCCAGCAGCCGCATCAGGAACGACTCCAGTTGCGGCCAGGGCACGTTGGCGAGGTCGCCGCCGGAGAGCACGACGTCGCGCACGGCCGGGGTGCGCTTGAGGTAGTCGAGCATCTGCTCCTGGCGGTGGGCCGGCCGGAGCACCAGTCTGGCCTTGGTGACCTGGGGCGTCGAGGTGCCGACCAGGTCCATCCGGGTGCAGTGGCCGCAGTACTGCGGGCAGGTGGCGACCAGCTCGGCCAGCACCTTGGTGGGGTAGCGACGGGTCAGGCCCTCCACCACCCACATCTGTGCCTCGTGCAGCGAGTCGCGTTCGGCCTTCGGGTGGCTGGGCCACCGCGGGTGCCGGTCCGCGTGCACCGGCAGCATGTAGCGGCGGACCGGGTCGGCCAGGAAGGCCTCGGTGAAGGCGTGCGGCTCGGTCGGGGCCTGCGCGGCCATGGTGTTCAGCATCTGCGGCGGCAGAAGCATCGGCATGGTCGCGAACTCGGCCTGGTCGGAGGCGAGTTGCTCGTAGAAGGTGTCGGTCAGCAGCGCGCCGGCGACGGACCGCAGCTGCCGGGCGTTCTTGACGCAGTGCGCCCGCTGCCACTGGGCGTCCCGCCACTGGGCCTCGGTCACGCCGCGCCAGCCCGGCAGTCGGCGCCAGTCCGGCTCGGCCAACGGCGTCCGGACGTACTGGTACGGCTGCTGCGCCACGGTGCCCACCGGACCTTGGGAGCGCGGGGGTACGGGGTGGTCCATCCCGGCGCTACTGGCCGGAGAAGAGGGTGGCGAAGCGGGTGCGCAGCTCGCGCTTGAGCACCTTGCCGGTGGGCCCGAGCGGGAACTCCTCCGCCGTACGGGCGATCCGGACGGCGGCAAGCGCGGCCAGACCGGCGCCGGCGAGCGCCTTGTTGGCGGCCTCCAGGACGTCCTCGGCCCGTACGTCCTCGGCCTCCGCCTGCAACTGGACGACCGCGACGGGCAGTTGACCCTCGCCGGCCGTTCCGGGCACGCCGACGACGGAGCAGTCCCGCACCAGGTCGGCGCAGTCGGCGAGCAGCACCTCCTCGATCAGCAGGCTGTAGACCGGGCCGGAGGTGGTGTCGATGACGTCCACCGTGCGGTCGAGGTGGTAGAACCGGCCCTCGGTGTCGCGGCGGGCGACGTCCCCGGTCAGCCAGTAGCCGGCCAGCTCGAAGCTGCTGGTGAGCCGGGCGTTGTTCCAGTAGCCGGGCGTGCGGGACGGCGTGTCCACAGCGAGCAGCCCGACCACTCCGTCCGGGACCTCCCCTCCGTCCGCGTCCAGCACCGCGGCCCGGCGCACCACCTCCAGCGGCATGCCGACACAGCGGTCGTCCCGGGTGCTCTCCGGCGTGGTCACCTGGCCGAACAGCGCCATGCCCATCTCGGAGGAGCCCAATCCGTCGACGAACTGCGAACCGGGGAGGGCGGGTTGCTCGGCCTTCTCGCTCGGCAGCAGCCAGGGCCTGATCAGGCCGGCCGGGCGCTCGCCCAGCCGGACCAGCCGGCGGATGTGCCCGTAGTGCGCGCTGTCACCGGTGTTGAACCAGGAGTGCACCTTGGCGGCGCCCTTCACCGGCAGCTCCCCGGTGGCGAGTTCGACGAAGGTGCGCGGGAAGGAGGCCACCATGGTCGGCCGGAACGCCTCCATCACCGGCTCGACCACCGAGCGCCGCCAGTCGGCCATGACCACGGTCGGCAGGCCGAGCAGGGTCGCGGTGAGGAAGTAGCTCAGGCCGCCCGCGTGGGTGTGCGGCATCAGCGACATCAACCGGTCGTACGGCTCGGCCGGGAACCGCACCATGCGCGGCTGCTTGCCGTCCCAGAACTGGCGGTGCCCCAGCATCGTCGACTTGGGCGTGCCCGTGGTGCCGGAGGAGTGGATCAGCGCGACCACGTCGTCCGCCGCGTGCCGGTACGGGTACACCTCGGGGAGCCCGCCGGAGGCGTCCGCGTCGAAGGCCTGTACCTCGGCGGCCAGCGCGAGGAAACGGGGCCGGCGCTGCGGGTCCTGGCGGTAGGCGGCGGCCAGCCGGGTTGTGTCGTCCGCGACCACGCCCACCACACCCACGTGGTTGAGGTAGCGGACCATCACGTCGTGCCGCATCGCGTCGTTGACCAGGGCCGGGACGGCCCCCAGCGCGGTCAGCGCGAGGAAGTGCAGCAGCGGCTCCAGTCCCTCGCCGATCACCACGGCCACCGGCTCGCCGGGGCGCACGCCGTTGGCGTGGTACCAGGCGGCGTACCGGTCGCGCAGGGCGGCGAGGTCGAGCAGGCTGTGGCCGCGCAGCACGACGGCGCCGCGGTGGTCGGTGTGGTGGCTGTAGGCGAACGGGACCGCGCGGTGCGGGTTCACCGCGATGGCGTGGTCGAGGAAGTTGCCGGCGCCGAGGTCCGGCTCGGTCATCAGCCGCTCGCGGGCGGCGAGGGGCGCGACGGGGCTCGGCTGGGAACTCTGGTTGCTCATGACGGTCTCCGTGAGGGGGGGTGACCCGCGGCCGGTTCTCGTGGAACGGACGGACGGGCTGGCTGGGCGGTGTGGGAGATCACGTGCTCGGCGGAGAGGTGCGTGCGCCGGCGTTGCCGCGACGTTGCTCCGCCGTCCTGCCGGGGAGGTGTGCGGGCGGGGAGGTGTAGGGCCGGGGAGGTGTACGGCCGGGCGTTGATCGGGCCGGATCCCATGAGGCCGGTCGGTACTCGGGCCGGTCAGCACTCGGGCCGGAAGTGTTCAGGCCGGAAGGTGTTCAGGCCGCGAGCTGCTCAGGCCGGGCGGCCGAGGATCTCCGCGACCACGCGGTGGCCGGAGCGCACCGCACCCTCCAGCAGCCCGAAGTACTCGCTGCTGGTCTCGGTGCCGGCCCAGTGCACCCGGCCGTGCGGGGCGGTCAGTGCGGGCCCGAGCCGCAGCCAGTCGCCAGGACCGAAGAGGGCGGCGTAACAGCCTTTGCTGTAAGGCTCGTTGACCCAGTCGGTGACGTGGAAGCCGATCGGCGCGGGGAGCATCGGGAAGAGCCGGGCGGCCTGCGCGACCGCCTCGGCTCGCTGCTCCGCCGGGCCCAGGGCGGCGAACCGGTGCGCTTCGGCGCCGGTGACGAACCCGGTCAGTACGCCGGCAGGAACACCGGTCCGTACATCGGCGGACTCGCCGGTCGGAGCGCCGGTCCCGGTCGCGGCCGGCGAGTCGTCGACCGTCGAGAGCAGCGGGCCCTCGGCATTGACCGACCAGCCGGAGAGCCCGTGCTCGCGCCAGAGCGGCGTCGGGTAGACCAGGTGGACCTTCACCGCGCAGCCGCGTCCCGTCCGTTCGCCCGAGCGGGGCGTGACCGGTGCGGGGTGCTGTTCGAGGGCGTCGGCGAGCAGCGGCGGCAGTGCGACCACCGCGACGTCCGCCCGGTACTCGCCCAGTGCCGTACGGACGGTGATCCCGTCGTCGTCCTGGCGGACCGCCCGGGCCGGCTCGCCGAGCCGCAGCCGCCCGTGGGGCGAAGCGGCCACCCGGGCGGCCAGCCGTTCGCAGAGCAGGTGCGCGCCGCCGGCCACCCGGTCCTGCTGGGCACCGCCCTCGAAGGCGTTGAGGTACCGCAGGCCGCCGCCCGAGCGGAGGTAGAAGGCCATGTGGAGGACGGAGACGTCGGCCGGGTCGGCAGCCATCATCTCGCCCAGGAAGAGCGGGAAGAAGAGCCTGGCGTCCGGGTGGGACAGCTCCCGCTCGGCCCAGTCGGCGGCCGTCAGGGTGTCCAGCCGCTCCGCGTCCGGGGTGAGCCACGGCGCGTCCGGCCGTACGGCGGCGGTGAGTTCGGCGAGCCGGTCGAAGAGGTCGCCGAGCGCCACGGCGTTGAGCGGCGGGAACCGGCCGCCCCGGGTGACGTGCCCGTCGCCCCCCTCGCCGGAGCTGCCCCCGGCGTTGCCTCCGCCGTTGCCCCCGGTACCACCCTCGGTGCCGCCCCCGGTACCGCCGAGGGCGAAGCGGCTGGCGCCGAGCATCGTGGTCGGCGTGGTGGCGAGGTCCAACTCCTTGAGGAGCGCGCGGAGTTCGGTGTGCCGGTCGCCGAGGTAGGCGGCCCCGGCGTCCACCCAGGCGCCGGCGGACACCTCGATGCCGTGCGTCCGGCCGCCGACCCGGTCCCGCGCCTCCAGCACGGTGACCTGGACTCCGCGGGCCACGAGCCCGGCCGCGGCGACCAGCCCGGCCGTCCCGGCCCCGATGACGACGGCGGTGGTGACGGGACCGCCGATGCGGCCGCTCATCCGACGTTCGCGATCAGCTCGGCGAGGCCGGCCGGCGTCGGTGCGAGCAGGAAGTCCTCGAAGGACAGCTCGACCCCGTAGGTGCGGGCGACGGCGCTCAACACCCGGGTGGCGATCAGGGAGTCGCCGCCGAGGAGGAAGAAGTCCGAGTCCGCCGCGACGGCGGCGTTCTCCAGGACGCGGCGGAAGATCGCCGCCACGCCCTCCGCGTCTGCGGACGTGGTGTCAACGCTGCTCATGAGTGCTCTCCTTTGACCTACGGGTGCGCCTGTGGGGCACCCGGTGATGACCCGCCGAGGGGCCGGTCCGGCCGCGCAGGGCGTGTTCCGCCCACACCCGTCCCGGGGTGCGGCGGCGTTGGGGTACGTGCATCGCCGAGGCCGGGGTGGGCGCCTCACGACCGGACGGCGGGGGGCGTCCTTCCCCCAACACCTCTGGGCAGGAAGGACTTTGACGAAAGACTTAACAGTGGGACGGGACCGGTCCGGGTCCGGGGGCCTGCTCCGAGCCCGGCCCGTCCGTCGAGTAGCGGCGGTGCGAGCCCCCGCGGTCGACCTTGCCGCTCGCGGTGAGCACCAGCTCGGGGACGACGGTGATCAGGCTGGGCACGAGATGGCCGGGGACCCGGCCGCGCAGGTGGGCGCGAACGTCGGCGTCCAGCGCGCCTGCCACGGAGCCCTGGCGCGGGACCACGTAGGCAACCAGGGCCGACCGGCCGGCCAGCGTCGCCCCGGCCACGGCGACCGCGGCGACGCCCGGGTGGCCGGCGATCTCCGCCTCGACCTCGGCCGGGTCGACCCGGATGCCGCGGACCTTCAACTCGCCGTCCACCCTTCCCCGGTGGATCAGCACACCATCCGGCTCGCGACTCACCCGGTCGCCGGTGCGGAACCAGCGAACCCCGTCGGCCACGGTGAACCGCGCCGCCGTGGCCTCCGGCAGCCCGTGGTACCCGAGCGCCACCGCACCCCCGCCGACGAGCAACTCGCCCTGCTCGCCGATCCGTTCCAGGACGTGTGGCAGCGCGCGGCCGATCGGCACCGGGTCACCGGCCGCCCACGGCCGTGCCCGCCCGGGCGCCTGCGGCCCGTGCAGGTCGACGGCATGGGTGATCAACGTGGTCTCGGTGGATCCGTAGGTGTTGAGCAGCCGGATCCGGCCGGTGGCCAGGGCGGCCCAGTCGGCGAGCCGGGCCGGACTGGCCGCCTCGCCGCCGATCACGACCAACCGGACGGAGTCGGGGAGCGTCCGCCGCTCCTCCGCGAGGTGGAGCATCAGCTCGTGCCAGAACGCGGTCGGCAGGTCCAGGACGGTGATCCGCTCGTACTCGACCATCCGCAGGAACCGGGGGAACGAGCCGGAGTGCGCCTCTTCGTCGAGGACGAGAGCTGCGCCCGTGGTGAGCGTCGGAAGGATCTCCTCGAAGCAGGTGTCCCAGTTCAGTGAGGCGAACTGCAGCACCCGGTCGTCCGGTGCCAGCCCGAACAGCTTGCGCAGGGCCCGGACGGACACGGAGATCGCCCGGCGGGGCGTCACGACGGGTTTCGGCTGCCCGGTCGAACCCGACGTGAACAGGAGATAGGCCGGCTGGTCCGGCTCGGCCCGGTGCGACTCGCCCGCCCGTGGCTCGCCCGGCTGCCGCGCGCCCGCTCGCGGATCCGCCGCCGGATCCGCGGTGTCCGGAACCGCTAATCGCGGTAGGCCGACCAGCCTCACGCCCGGGTTGTCCGGATCGGGCCGGCCGTCCGCGCCGTTGGCGGCGGCTGCGACATTGGCCGTGGCGGCGCCCGCGGCGGTGCCCGCGGCGCGGGCCAGTACGGTGCGACAGCCGACCGCCGCCAACATGGCCTGCCGGCGCTCAGGCGGAAAGGCCGGATCGACCGGGCAGTACACGCCGCCGGCCGCCAGCACACCGAGCAGCCCGACCACCGCATCCGGCGTGTGGACCGCCGGAACGGCGACCACCCCCGGGGCGGCGCCGAGCTGTTCGGCCAATGTGCGTACCAACATGTCGAGTTGGCGATAACTCAGGGAGTGTCCATGGTGGACGATCGCCGGTCGTGCGGAAAATCGACTCACGGTTTCCGTGAACGCGTCAATCAAGTCGGAAGTGGCCCCGTGGATGTTGCGGTTATTTGTCATGCCCGCCCCAAAGAATGCCCTGCGAGCCCTTGTCGGTGCTCGGCGAGCCGGGACTCTACCTTCGAACATGCGTAGCCACAATGACTGTTGAGGATGCTGCTTCAAGAACGTGTGGTTGACATGTGAACGAGGCGGGGCTCGCCAGGGCAGGCCCCTGCAACCCCAGCGACTCCATTGAGCAACCGAACGACTCCGAAGAGTGGCGTACATCCGGAACTCCCCCCTCTGCCGTGTGCACCCGATCGGCATGCTCCGGAATTCCCTCGGAATACGGGCGGAGCCCCCTCCGCCGCACGGCACCGGAGACGCTCCGCACCGGAACGGCACCGAAGTCCCCGACGATCACGGGCCCGAGAATCGAACCCACGCCGCCGACCGGCGGAAAGCCCGGCGAAATCCCGTACCGAATCGGCCGGCCAGGAAGAACGTCGACGAACCACAGGAGGGCCCGCCGACGGTCGAACCGCCCAAGGGCCGGCATCGACCACCGGACGGACGCCGGCCCCGGTCGCGCACCGGCCCGACACCGCGCCCACCCGGACGACACAGCCGCAGCACCCTCCACTCCCCCGCGACGCGCGGCGAGCCCACCCCTTCCGGGGCCGCGTGCCCCTTCGCGAGAGCCTGTGACCGCTCCCCGCCCGGCCCCCGAGTCCGCACAACTACTGGTCGCGGCCGGGGAATCGGTGACAGCATGGAGCCCATCGGACGGACACGACGGATCGGCTGAGGCATGCTGGCGGAATCTCTGGTGGCGGTGGCCACCGCCGGGTCGACGGCTCTGGTCGGGGCGATGGCGACCGACGCCTGGCAGACCACCCGAACCGGGGTGTTGCGGCTCTTCGGACGCGGCACTCCCGCCGCAGACGCGGAGAGCGGGCAGGAGACCCCGCCCGGTCCCGGCAGTCACATCGCCTTGGTCGCCGCACAGTTGGACGGTGACGCCGCCCTGGTGGCGCGGGCCGAGGACACGGAGCTGGCCCGGCGCAGCCTGCTGCCCGGCTGGCAGCTGCGGCTCCAGGAACTGCTGCGGGAGCATCCCGAACTCGCGGGCGAGCTGGGCGATCTGACCGAGCGGATGCGGCGCTCGCTGCCCGAGTCCGAGCAGCGGTGGGTCCAGCACGTGGTTGCCCACGACCACTCGCAGGTGTTCGCCGCGCAGGGCGGCAACGTGATCGTCCACCGGGAGCCCGGCGGAACGGAGTGAGCTCCCAGCACGTCACCGCCGCCGGCGGGTTCGCCTACGGGGTGATCGGCGCCGACATCCACGTCTTCGGGGACGGCACGCCGCTGTACGTCCTGGAGAACTGGCAGCCCCCGCCGGAACTCGACGGCTCCTGGTTGCGCGAGCAGCCCAGCCGGATGCTCAACGCCCGTTTCGCCGTCGTCGAGTTCACCGGCCGCGAGCGGGAGATGGTCGAGTTGGGGGCCTGGTGCACGCAGGGCCCGCGCCTGGCGGCCCGTTGGCTGCACGGTCCCGGCGGGCAGGGCAAGACGCGGCTGGCGCACGAGCTGGCGCGAGCACTGCTGGCCCTCGGGTGGACGGTGGTCACCGCCACCGAAGGCCCCGGGAGCGTCCTGCCGCCGCCCGGCAGCCAGGACCTGCGACCGGACGGCTCCACCGGACTGCTTCTCCTCGTCGACTATGCCGACCGCTGGCCGCTGACCTCCCTGACCTGGCTCTTCAGCAATGCACTGCTCCACCGCGCCGACCTGCCGACCCGCATCCTGCTGCTCGCCCGCAGTACGGACTCCTGGCCCGCCCTGCGGGCCTCGCTGGCCAACCAGCAGGTCTCGGCCTCGGACCAGCCACTTCCACCGCTCGACGACGGCGATCCCCCGGGCTCTTCCGCGCCGCCGGGCGGCGGCGCCGGGACCACCGGGGGCCACCACGACGGACGCCGCACCATGTACCGGGCCGCCCTCGACGGATTCGCCGCCCGTTACGGGATCCCGCCGCCCACCGGTGCGGTCGACCTGGAGCATCCGGAGTTCGGGCTGGCCCTGGCCGTGCACATGGCTGCCCTGGTCACGGTCGACGCGTACGCCACCGGCCGGCCGACCCCCGCTCCCCCGGCGGATCCGGCCGGTCTCGCCGGTCGGATCGGGTCGTTCCCGATCGGGTCGTTCCCGATCGGGTCGACCGACGTACCCGGCATGACAAGGACGGCCGGGCTGGCCCTCTACCTCCTGGACCGCGAACAGCTCAACTGGGCACGACTGCACCGGGAGGAGCGCCACGGGCGGATCGGCACCCCGCCCGCGGAGATGAACCGCGCCGTCTTCACCGCCGCCCTCTCCGGCCCCCGTGCCCTCGACTCCGGTACCGCCCTGCTCGACGCGCTGCGCCTCGGTCGCCCGACCGCCGACGTCCTCGCCGACCATGCCGTCTGCTACCCGCCGCCCGACCCCGCGCGCGGTACCGTCCTCGAACCCCTGTACCCCGACCGCCTCGCCGAGGACTTCGTCGCCCTCACCCTGCCCGGCCACCGCGCCTCGTACCCGGCGCAGCGCTGGGCCCCCGAGACCGCCGCCGTGACCACCCGGCACGACGGCCGGCCGGGCCGGGGCATCACCATGCTCGCTGCTGCGGCCGGGCGCTGGCCGCACGTCGGACCGCGCTGCCTCTACCCGCTGCTCGACGAGGATCCCGCCCTGGCTGTGGCCGCCGGTGCTCCCGCCCTGCTGGCGCTCGCCGGACTGCCCTCCATCGAGGACGAGCTGCTGGCGGACGTGCTCGCCTGCGTGCCCGACCCGACCCCGCCCGACCTGGTCGTCGCGTATGCCGTCCTACGGATCCGCCTGCTGGAATACCGGATCGACACGGCTGGGGGCCCGGCGGAGCAGGCCGGCATCCTGGTCAACCACGGCAACGACCTGACCCTTCTCGGCCGCCACGAGGAGGCCGCCCGCGCCGGGCTGCGCGCGGTGCGGGCCTTCGAACGCCTGGCCGCCGACCAACCCGAAACCTACGAAGCCGACGTCGGAAAGTCCCTGACCAACCACGCGAACCAGCTCTCCCGGCTCGGACGGCACCCCGAGGCGGTCGCCGCCCAGGACCGGGTGGTGCGCATCTTCCGCCGCCTCCACACCCGGGATCCGGAGCGGCACGGCCTCGACCTGGCCACCGCGCTCGCCAACCACGCCGTGGTCCTGGAGCGTACCGGGCGGTGGACGGAGGCCCACCAGGCCAATCAGGAGGCGCTCGGCCTCTACCGCCGGCGGGCCGCGGACGACCCCCGGTTCCGTACCGGCCTGGCCGTGGCCCTCACCAACAGCGCCGCCCTGACCTTGCGTGATGCCGGGGAGGAGGCCCGCCACGACGTCCCTGCCCCTCCCACCACAGACGCCCCTACCGACTCCGTCACCCCCGGCGACGGCACCGGACCGGCCTTCGAGGCCGTCCGGACCTGGCGCGAACTGGCCGCCGCCGCCCCCGGACACCACGAGGCCGACCTCGCCATGGCCCTGCTCAACCTCCGCACCCAACTCGCCCACGCCGGACGCCACGACGAGGCCGTCGCCGCCATCGCGGAGTCCGTCGAGCTCTACCGTCGGCTCGCCGACGACAATCCCCTGACCTACCAGCCTCCGCTCGCCACCGCACTCGGCCTGCTGAGAGCCAGCCTCACCGATGCCGGGGACCACGACCACGCCGTCGAGGCGGGCAACGAGTCCGTCGCGGTCTGGCGTCGCCTCGCCGACAAGGATCCCGCCGCCCACCAGACCGGCCTGCTCGGTGGCCTGCACGGTCAGAACGACACCCTGCGCGCCGCGGGCCTGCCCGAGGACCCGGAAGCGCACGCACGCTCCCCACGGGTCCGCCTCGACGACGGGCCCGTCCTGCGCCCCGCCATCACGATCGCGGTACAGGGCTGGGGCGGCACCGGCCCGGCTCTGACCACCCGTGACGACATCCTCCGGACGGCGGAACACCACGCCCGCCGCGGCGACTGGCCCGCCTACTGGGAGGCCGTGTGCCGCTCGTGCCTCACCGACGCCGCCCGGCTCGCCCGTCGCATCCCACGGCGCCGCTGGAACCCCTCGGACGCGGTCGAACGCGACCTCCTGGACACCCTGCGCTCGCTCCCCGGCCGCCGCACCGCCACCCTGCTCGCCGCTGCCGCCGCCGGCGCGACCAGCGCGCTGCCGCCGCGGCTCGACCTCTTCAACGAGGACTACGTCTCCTTCGCTCACGGCCGCCGTACCCTCGCTGTCGCCGCGATCACCGACGACCACCAGGAGGCGATCCAGACCCTCGGCCTCCCGTCCGGCGGGCTGACCACGCTGCACACCGGCCCGCCCAACCACTTCTCGATCGCCTGCATCGACGCCTCCGAGGTCGTCGCCATCCGGCAACCCGACCACGGCGGCCCGACGAACGAACTGGTCCGCCACAGCACCGACGGCACCGCGATCCTCGCCCGGGGAGACGCCGTCGGCGGCGCCCGGGTGGTCGCGACCTCGAACGGCTACGTCGTCGGGCTGCGCCTCGGACCGACCGCCCTGGTCGGCGACGGGCCCGGCCCGCTCCACCCGGACGGCCTGCGCCAGGTCGACCTACGGCCCTGGGGGCTCACCCGCGGCGACCTGATCGCCGTCGACCCCACCGGAGAACGGCTGGTGCTCTGCGACGGCCACGTGCTGGTCGCCACCGACTCCCGGCTGCGACGGCCCCTCGCCGTCGGCGGACCCGTGCAGCCCGACGCGGTCTGCGACCTGGTCTTCGTCGGCCGGCACCGGCTGCTCACCTCCGGGCGGGGAGGCGGGCTGACCCTCTGGCAGTTCCGGGACCACCGCATGCTGCCCGTCCTCCGGCAGGACACGCCGCCGCTGCAACACCTCTTCGCCGTTCCCGAGTGGAACACGGTCGGCGGCAAGGCCCACAGCGAGGGGCGCGTCCACTACCACGACGCACTTACCCTCGCCCCGCGCACCGCCCCACCCGCCCTCACCGGCAGCGAACACCTCACCGTCCTCAACGCCTCACCCGACGGCCGCTTCGTCGCCTACGGAGGACAGCTGGCCGTCGGCGAACCGCGCAGCCGCCGCTCGTTCGACTGGCACAGCCGCGTCCACGACCTCGACCACCCCGGTGCCGTCCTCCAACGCCCGCTCACCGGCCTGCGCCCCGACGCGGTGGAGAACCTCCGCCGCGCCGCCCGCGCGGCCCGCCTCACCGGCGACGCCCGGCTGCTGGAACTCCTCACCCTGGCCCTCGCCCTGGCGAACCGCCCGCCCGGCGACTGACCCACGGCCCGCCTCCGGCAGACGGCGGGCCGGCGGCCGACGTGCTCAGGTGCGGACGGCGGACCGGTGGAGCAGTGCGTTGCCGAACAGCCAGGTCAGATGGGTCGGGAGCCACCGGTCGGCGTAGTCGCTCACCAGCAGGAGGCCGGCGCTGCCGTCGAGGCGCAGTTCCCGACCGCCCTCGCGGGAAGCGGCCTTGCCGTGTCCGGCGCCCGACCCGTTGAGCCGTGTCCGCCGCCGGGCACCCCACCCCGTCCCCACACATCATGCCGCCCGGCCCCGGTCGAGGCGGGCGAACCAATGAGATCGGTCCGGGGCTCGTCACACACCCGTCGTGGCGCCCGGCACGCGGCCGACCGCCTCGACCGTGACGACGTGCTCCGGGTCACAGCGCCGGCCCGGAGGGCATTGCTTGACATATTCAATTATCGAGCTCTACCGTCGAACCTGTTACTTGAGGATATCAACCATCAAGTCAGTGAAAACTTCTTGTCCAGGAACACCGGGAGCACCACCATGAAGGCCATCACCTACCAGCGCTACGGCGGCCCCGACGTCCTGGAGTACGGCACCGTGCCCGAGCCCAAGCTGGGTGCCGACGCCGTCCTGGTCCGGGTCCGGGCCGCCTCGGTCAACCCGGTCGACTGGAAGATCCAGGCCGGCTACCTGGACAGCGTGCTCGACGCCGTCTTCCCCGTCATCCCCGGCTGGGACGTTGCCGGCGTGGTCGAGCAGGTGGGCGTCGGCGTCACCGAGTACGCGCCCGGGGACGAGGTCATCGGCTACGTCCGCGAGGACATGGTCGGCCGCGGCACCTTCGCCGAGTACGTCGCCGCCCCGGTGCGCACCCTGGCCCGCAAGCCCGCCGCCCTCGACTTCGAGCAGGCCGCCGGCCTCCCGCTCGCCGGCCTCACCGCGTACCAGGCCCTGACCGGTGCCCTCGCGGTCAAGCCCGGCGAGACCGTCCTGGTGCACGCCGCGGCCGGCGGCGTCGGCTCGCTGGCCGTCCAGATCGCCCGCGCCCTCGGCGCCCGGGTGATCGGCACCGCCGGCGAGCGCAACCACGACTACCTGCGGACGCTCGGCGCCGAGCCCGTCACGTACGGCGAAGGCCTCGCCGACCGCGTCCGGGGGCTGGCCCCGGAGGGCGTGGACGCCGTGCTCGACCTGATCGGTGGCGAGGCGCTGCAGGCCTCGCCCGCCCTGCTGGCCCCCGGCGGGCGGCTGGCGTCCGTCGCCGACGGCGCGGTCCTGGCCCTCGGCGGGCGCTACGTGTTCGTCCGACCGGACCACGCCGACCTCACCGCGCTCGCCGAGCTCGCCGACAGCGGGGCGCTCACCGTCGAGGTCGCCGCGACCTTCCCGCTGGAACGCGCCGCCGACGCCCAGCACCTGAACGCCGACGGGCACACCCGCGGAAAGATCATCGTCACCGTCCCCTGATC